>JAKZWH010000177.1:0-3398 GCA_047515615.1 Acidimicrobiales bacterium
GAGATGTTCTTGCCGCCGGAGGTGATGATGATGTGCTTGATGCGGTCGACGATCTTCACGTGCGTGCCGTCCACCCACACCCCCACATCGCCGGTCATCAGCCAGCCATCGGTGGTGAACGTCTCAGCCGTCTTCTCGGGCTTGTTCCAATAGCCGGCGAACACTCCGGCATGCTTGGTCTGGATCTCGCCGGTGGCGTCGTCGATGCGCAACTCGATGTCGGCGTAAGGCTCGCCCACGGTGCCAAGCTTCATCCGGCCCGCGAAGTTGCATGTGGCCACCGCCGCGTTCTCGGTCATTCCGTAGAGCTCGTACACCGGCACGCCGATGCCGATGAAGAACTCGAGCACCTCGGGCGCGATCGCGGCCGCGCCCGAGCCGGCGTGACGGCACCGTCGCAGTCCGATGCGCTCCTTCACCGCCCGGAACACCAGAGGCTGCCCGACGGCGTACAGCAGCCGGGTCAACATCGTGTGGCTGCCCCCGTTGGCCACCTTCTGTCGTCCGATAACCCTGGCAAGCGCCATCGCGAAGCGCAGGAAGACCTTCTTGAACAGCGTGGCATCGTTGCCCTTGATAGTGACCAGCGCGTGCAGACGCTCCCAGATCCGCGGCACCGCGAAGAACAGCGTGGGCTGCACCTCTCTCAAGTTCTCGGTGACAGTCTCGATCGACTCAGCGAAGTTCAGTGACGGGCCCGCGCCGACGAGGGTCCACGTGGAGAAGATCCGCTCAGCCACATGGCACAGCGGCAGGTACGTGACGATGAGGTCCTTGGGGTTGGGGCCGACGCCGTCGGGGAAGCGCTGCGTCTCGTTGACGATCTTGTCGATGCAGTAGGCCGCGTTGGCGTTGGTCAACATCGCGCCCTTGGGCGGCCCGGTCGTGCCCGAGGTGTACACGAGCGTCATCACGTCGGTCTCGGTGGCCTGAGCCATGCGTTGGGCCACCGCATCGGGGTGGGCTTCCCGGTGGCGCCGGCCCGTCTCCAGGAATGTGTCCCAGAACAGGAGCCTGGGGTCTTTGTAGTCGCCGAAGCCTCGCGGCTCGGTGTAGATGATCCGGCGGACGGACGAGGCCGTCTCCATCGGGACCTCAAGGACCTTGTCGGCCTGTTCCTGGTCCTCGGCAAAGAAGACTGCCGGCGTGCAGTCACCGATCAGGTACTCCACCTCGGCAGGGGGGTTGGTCGGGTAGAGGCCTACCGTGACGCCCCGCACGGCCACGGTGGCCAGGTCGAGGATCACCCATTCGGGCCGGTCCTCGGAGTGGATCGCCACACGATCGCCCACCTCGAGGCCGAGCGCCAGCAAGCCGTGGGCCGCGGTCTCGATCAAGTCCCACGCCTCGGCCCAGGTGTACTCCTGCCAGATGCCGAAGTCCTTCTCTCGCATAGCGACCTGTTGGGGGCTGCGCATCGCCCAGTCCCGCGCCAGCGACGCGACGGTGGTGGCGCCGACGTGCTCTGCTTCGGTCGGTGGGAACTGAGGCTGGGGCCGTTCCGAAGTGACCCTCACGCGTCGACCTCCTTCACGCTGGTATTACGGGTTGCCCGTTCGGCGAACGCTACTTCATTCCCCTGCGAGCTGTCGCTGCCGCGCCTCGTCAGCCGGGTCGCCCATTCCTTCGTGGGCCGCTACCTCGGCCCGACCAACGACGAACCAGTGCACCTCGTCAGGGCCGTCGGCCAGGCGCAGGGTCCGCTGGTTGGTGTACATCCGAGCCAGGGGCGTCCACTGCGAGACGCCGGTGGCGCCGTGCATCTGGATGGACTGGTCGATGATGCGGCATACCCGCTCCGGAACCAGGGCCTTCACCGCGCTCACCCAGACTCGGGCCTCGGCATTGCCGAGGGTGTCCATGGCCTTGGCCGCCCGCAGCACTATGAGGCGCATCGCCTCGATCTCCACCCGGGCCCGGGCGATGATCTCAAGGTTGCCGCCGAGCTGGGCCAGCGGGCGCCCGAAGGCCTCGCGGCTCATGCCCCGGCGCACCATGAGGTCCAAGGCCCTCTCCGCCGCACCGATGGAGCGCATGCAGTGGTGGATGCGGCCCGGGCCGAGGCGCAGCTGGGAGATCTCGAAGCCCCGGCCCTCGCCCAGCAGGATGTTCGACGCCGGCACCCGCACGTCGTCGAGGCGGATGTGCATGTGGCCGTGGGGCGCGTCGTCCTCGCCGAACACGAGCATAGGTCCGACCACACGCACCCCGGGCGTGTCCATCGGCACCAGGATCTGGGACTGCCGGAGGTGCGGGGGCCCGTCGGGGCTGGTCTGCACCATGCAGATCATGATCTTGCAGCGCGGGTCGCCAGCCCCCGAGATGTAGTACTTCTCGCCGTTGATTAGCCATTCGTCGCCGTCGAGCACGGCCTGCGTGGCGATGTTCTTGGCGTCCGACGACGCCTGCGTCGGCTCCGTCATGGCGTAGCACGACCTGATCTCCCCGGCCAGGAGGGGCTCGAGCCACTGCTGCTTCTGCTCGTGCGTGCCCACGCGCTCCAGCACTTCCATGTTGCCGGTGTCCGGAGCGCTGCAGTTGAGGCACTCCGAGGCGATGGGGTTCTTGCCGAGCTCGGCCGCGATGTAGGCGTAGTCGAGGTTGCTGAGGCCCTCGCCGCTGGCCGAGTCGGGCAGGAAGAAGTTCCACAGCCCGGCCGCTTTGGCTCGCGCCTTGAGGCCGTCGAGCAACTCGAGCTGGCCGGGACCGTAACCCCAGCGCTCGGCCCGGCCCTCGCCAAGCCTGAAGAAGGTGGCAGTGACTGGCTCCACTTCAGCGGCCACGAACTTGACGACCCGGTCATACAGCGGACGGGCCTGAGACGACATCGCCAGATCAAGCGAAGCGGGGTCCAGATTGCCGATTAGCGCGGATGGTGTCATGAGGGCGGCCTCGCAGTGGTTAGGACTACAGCAGTGATGCTATGGCCCAGACCGCAGCCACCAAGCCGACGACGATGTAGACAACGCTGCGGCCTACCGGGGCCCGTTCCAGGTCGGTGGGGTCGCGTCTCTGGGGCGGAGGACGCAACAGCGCGGCGGCGTTGCCGGCAGCCATGGAGGCGCCGAGGGCGAGAACCAGCCAAGCGAGGATGTTCTGGCCGAAGAACACTCAGACGCCCCGCGAACAACCGCTGCCTGTCCGCTCGGCCTCTAGATGGCGGCCCGGGCCGCGAAGTTGGCGAAGGTGGTGAACCGGGACAGGAAGGCCAGTGTGGTCGTGGCGGTCGGGCCGTTGCGGTTCTTGGCCACGATGATCTCGGCCGTGCCCGCGGTGTCTGCGTTGTCGGGGTTGTACACCTCATCACGATAGATGAACATCACCACGTCGGCGTCCTGCTCGATGGCCCCGGACTCCCGCAGGTCCGCCAGCATGGGCCGCTTCTGCTGGCGCATTTC
>JAKZWH010000178.1:0-3142 GCA_047515615.1 Acidimicrobiales bacterium
GCCCCTCGCCGAGGTCGTCCACGCCGGAGAGTCGCTCCCATTCGGGACGGGACCAGCCCACGGTTCGGTGCTCGCCGACGCCCCCGGACACCCGCAACAGCGTGGGCACGGTCTCGATGCTGTGATGCCACGACAGGGCCAGGTCATCGTCGTGGCGTACCCAGTCGGCGTCGGCCGGGAAGTTCGGATCGTCCTGGGTGATCACGGTCAGGCCGGCCCGCTCATGAAGGTCGCTGAGCACGGGCGCCACCAGCTCGCAGGTGGGGCAGTCGCGCTTGACCACCGCCACCAGCCCGTCGGGCAGGGGCGGCGCCGATGACAGGCCGGGGCTCATCAAGCGATTTTGTCACTGTTAGCCTCCCGATGCGATGACGAGCGGCAGCGGTGCCCGCGACTCCATAGACGGCCGTGAGTTCCGCCGGGTGATGGGCCACTACCCGACGGGCGTGACGGTGGTAACCGCCTCCTGCCCCGACGGGCCCGAGGGAATGACCATCGGGTCGTTTACCAGCGTCTCGCTCGATCCGCCGCTGGTGTCGTTCTGCCCGGCGCACGACTCCGACGCGTGGATCCGGATGCGCGACGTCGACAGCTTCTGCGTCAACGTCCTTGGCGACGACCAGGCCGATGTGTCCGTCACCTTCGCCAGTAAGGCCGAGCACCGCTTCGAGGGCTTGAGCACGAGGATCGAAGCCACTGGCGCGCCGGTGATCGATGGGTGTCTGGCCTGGATCGACTGCCGTGTGCACGCCATCCACACTGCCGGCGACCACGACATAGTGGTGGGCCGGGTCGTGGCCCTCGGAACCGCCGAGACAGGATCCGCCTTGGGAGCCGGCGTGAGCGGGCCGCTGGTGTTCCTCAAGGGCGGCTACGGCCGAGCGGCCGATCTGTAGATGGAGATGGCTGGGTTCGAGCTGGCGGGGCCGGGGCTGCGGGCGGCGGGGGAGGAGTAGATGGCTGTCTACGCGCTGGGCGACAGCGAGCCGCGGATCGACCCCACCGCTTACGTCCATCCGCTGGCGGTGGTGATCGGCAACGTCGAGCTGGGCCCGGGGGCCAGCGTGTGGCCCTACGCGGTGCTGCGCGGCGACGACGGCGTCATCCGGATAGGCGCCCGCAGCAACGTGCAGGACGGTGCGGTGATCCATTGCACGCCCGAGCATCCGACCGTTGTTGGCGAGGACTGCACCATCGGTCATCAGGCCCATCTGGAGGGGTGCACGGTGCTGGACGGATCGCTGATCGGGGTGGCGTCGGTGGTGATGCACAGCTCTCGCATCGGCCCCGACGCTCTGGTCGGCGCCAACGCCACCGTGACCGCCGGGACGGTAGTTCCGCCGCGGGCCATGGCGCTGGGGACTCCGGCCCGCATCCGCGAGGACGCGCTCGAACCCGGGGAAAACCTGCGCAACTCCGAGGCCTACACCGCACGGGGCCGCCACTATCGGGCGGAGCTCCGCCGGATCGACTGACAGCGGCGCCACGCGCGGCTGCGGTGGCTCAAGTTCTCTGTGCAATGTTTCCGCTCAAAGCGGCGTTCCTAACACAGAAGGGCCAGCGGCCCGAGTCGACGCAATCTGCAGCTCGCCTGGCGGAGTCCGGGTCATCGGATTGTCGCAGCGAGCGGTTAGGGTGGGATCCGACAGACCCCACCGGGAGGTCAGGCCATGACGACAGCGGACATCGGCGTCGACCTCAGCCGCTACCAGCTTGGCTGGAGCGACGCTGAGGACTACGTCTTCAAGCCCAAGAAGGGCCTCAACGACGACATCATCACCGAAATGTCGTGGCTCAAGGGCGAGCCCCAGTGGATGCTCGACCTCCGCCTCAAGTCCCACCGCCGCTTCAAGAGCCGCCCCCGCCCGAGTTGGGGGGGCGACATCAGCGGTATCGACTTCGACGACATCTACTACTACATCAAGCCCACCGACACCCTGGTCAACGACTGGGACATGGTCCCCGAGTCGATCAAGAACACCTATGAGCGCCTGGGCATCCCCCAGGCCGAGCGCAAGTACCTGGCCGGGGTGACGGCCCAGTACGAATCCGAAGTCGTCTACCACCGCAACCGGGAGGACCTCGAGGCCCAGGGGATCCTGTTCTGCGATATGGACACCGCCCTGCGCGAGCACCCCGAGATCGTCAAGCGGTTCTTCGGCACGGTCATCCCGCCCAACGACAACAAGTTCTCCGCGCTGAACTCGGCGGTTTGGTCGGGCGGGTCGTTCATCTACGTGCCGCCCGGAGTGGAGGTGGATGCGCCGCTGCAGGCCTACTTCCGCATCAACGCCGAGAACATGGGCCAGTTCGAGCGCACTCTGATCATCGCCGACGAGGGCTCCAAGCTCCACTACATCGAGGGCTGCTCCGCCCCCACCTACTCCACCAACTCGCTGCACTCCGCGGTGGTGGAGATCTTGGTGGGCCCGTCGGCTCGGGTCACCTACACCACCATCCAGAACTGGTCCGACAACGTCTACAACCTGGTCACCAAGCGGGCCCGCGTCGAGGCCGAGGGCCACATGGAGTGGATCGACGGCAACATCGGCTCCAAGCTCACAATGAAGTACCCGGCGGTGGTGATGGTCGGGCCCAAGGCGTCGGGCGAGGTGCTGTCGGTGGCCTACGGAGGGCCGGGCCAGCACCAGGACACCGGGGCCAAGATGACCCATGCCGCGCCCGAGACCACCTCCAAGATCGTGTCCAAGTCGATCTCCTCGGGCGGTGGCCGCACCTCCTACCGGGGACTGGTGCGGGTCGAGGACGACGCCTACGGGTGCAAGAGCCACGTCCAGTGCGACGCGCTGATCCTCGACGACGACTCCGTGTCGGACACCTACCCGTACATGGAGGTCGGCTCGGGCGACGCAGTGATCGGGCACGAGGCCACCGTGTCGAAGGTGGCCGACGACCAGCTCTTCTACCTCAAGAGCCGGGGCCTCACCGAGGAGCAGGCCATGGGCCTGATCGTCAACGGATTCATCGAGCCGGTCACCCGCACGCTGCCCATGGAGTATGCAGTGGAGTGGAGCCGCCTCATCGAGTTGCAGATGGAGGGCAGCGTCGGCTGACCGATCCGTGCGCCGGGCCGCGACGCGAAGGTGCGGCGGCCTGCCACACTGTGAGGCATGCCGATGCG
>JAKZWH010000179.1:0-3122 GCA_047515615.1 Acidimicrobiales bacterium
AGCGACCGGCCAGCGAGCGGATCACCGAGACGTGGGCCAGCCTGCACGCCGACGACGTGGCGAGCTCGTTCCGCGACGCCGGCGCCCACTTCCGGCTGGCGGTGGTGGCCGCCGAGTTCGCCGAAGTCCTGCGGGACAGCCCCTTCGTGGAGGACCGCAGCATGGAGGAGCTCAGCTACCAGGCCGACCGGGTGGCCGACGACCTGCGCCGCGACGACGACGCCGAGGAGCTAGCCGGCCTGATCGACACCGCTAGGCGCATCCGCCGCCGCTAGCGGCGAAGAGGGCTCCTCCAATCCCTGTGACTCACCCCTGGAGGGGCCCGTAACGGGGCTCGGCGGCCCGGTCTGGAGGGGACCGGGCCGCCGAGCCTTGTCCGCGCCCGTGCGGCCTGGCAGCCCTCGGTGGCCGGGCGCTCAGGAGTAGCCGAACGTGAGTGGGCGGAGCCGGGCGCTCAGGAGAAGCCGAACGCGAGCGGGAAGACCACCACCACCGCCGCGAGCCAGATCGCGTAGACGGGGGCGTAGGCGGTCTGCCAACGCTCCAGGGCTGCGAACGGGCGACGGCCCCGCCAGAAGCCGAAATAGAGCCAGGCCGACCAGGCCAGGTTGACCAATAGCACCAGGTTCTCGCCCAAGGCCGCGATCCGATTGGGGGTGGTGCCGAAATCGGACAGGCGGCCCACGATGGCGCCCAGCACCAGCAGGTCGACGAGCAGGGCCGCGACCACGAGCGCCATCTGCAGAATGTCGAACAGGCCGGGAGGGGCCTGCCGATCTCGGACCGCTATGGAGTAGATCGCGAGGCCAAGGATGAGCGCCAGCAGCAGGTCGAAGAAGATAAGCACGCCCCGGCCGACGTCTATGCCCCTGCCGGTCAGGGCCACGGCGATGAGGAACACAGCTAGCAGTGCCGCGAACATCGGCGTGAACAGCCTCGTCAGCACGGGGGCGATCCTCTCGAGCACGCCCTGCCTCGACTCGGCCAGCCACGCGGCCACCACCACGGCGCCGGCCGCTCCGCACGGCACCAGCCAGAGCCCGATGAACTGGCCGGCGTCGAGGCCGATGGCGGCGAATATCCCTGCCGCGGACCCGGCGAACACGCCGCCGCCGAGCGCGATCAGCCCGTAGTAGATGCTCCACTCGCCGGTGAAGCGCACGAAGTCCATCCGCTTTTCGTGGGAGCGCCAGTCTCCGGCTGCGTGGGCGAATCCGACCAACAGCCACAACAGGATCGGCAGGTGCAGAGCAGCGAGCACCTCGGTGTCGGAGCCGTAGCGGCCGTGCTCGAACGGGTAGGCGTTGGCGACGGCCGCGGCCACCACGAACGGCACAGCCAGTACGACCAGGCGCTTCGGGTCCAGCCCGCGCTTCCACGCGAAGTATCCGGCCAGGAAGGGCAGCACCAATAGGCCGAGATTGCGGGCGTAGAACTCGCCGTCGTGGTCTAGTTGCAGGCCGAACACCTCGGGCGCCTTGACGGCGACCGCGGCCGCGCACGCCAGAGAGCCCATGGCGACGAACTCGCGCCTGGCCTCGACGCTGCCGGCCTCGGCCGCCAGCCCCAGCCTCTGCCACAGCCCCCCGGGCCGCTCGTCGGTGCCCGACCGCTCGACTCTGTCGGGCTCCGCGATGGGCGGCGCGACCGTGGTGGTGTCGGATGCGGCCGTGGCGGCATCGGACATGGCCGCCATCGCCTCGTCGAGCGCCCCTACCCGTTTGGCCGCGATCAGGAAGGCCTCGTCGGGGGCCAGCCCCGCGCCGGCGAGTTCGCTGACCTGGTCTCGCAGGCGACTCTCAAGCTCGTCGTCGGCGATCTGACGCCGCCAGCGATCGATCAGGACTTCGAGTTGGTTGTCGATGTCGGGAAGCTATCTGCAGGAGGCGCCGGCCCCGGTCCGGGCCGGTTGCCGATCGCGAGGACATCACGGGTTGAATAGGGCCATGGACCAGTTCATGCAGGCGGCTGTCGACGAGGCGATGCTCGGCCGGGCCGAGGGCGGCATCCCGATCGGTGCGGTGCTCGTGCACGGCGGCGAGATCATCGGCCGGGGCCACAACCGGCGGGTGCAGATGGGCTCTGCCATCCGCCACGGCGAGACCGACGCGCTGGAGAACGCCGGACGGCTCCCTGCGAGCGTCTACCGCAACTCCGTGATGTACACCACACTGTCGCCGTGCGCCATGTGCACCGGGGCGATCCTGCTCTACGGCATCGGCAAGGTGGTGGTGGGCGAGAACCGCACGTTCATGGGCGAGGAGGCCCTGCTGGCCGAGCGGGGCGTGAGGGTCACCGTGCTCGACGACGAGGCATGCGTGGCGATGATGCGGGACTTCATCGCGGCCGAGCCCGAGCTCTGGAACGAGGACATCGGCGAGGACTAGCCCGCCGGGGTCGGGTCCGAGCGCCGGCGGTACCTAGAGGCAGGCTTGGGCGGCTTCGGCTATGCGGCCGCCGCGGATGTCGCCCATGAGGTCGGAGTCCATGCTGTTCATCACGTAGGCGATGCTCATGCGGGCGTTCAGGTCGATCGCGGAGAGCGAGCCGCCCCATCCGCCCCAGAACATCTGGCCGGGCTCGGTGTTGAAGGACTCCCCGAGCTGGAGCCCGAAGCCGAGCCCGTGGCGAAGCCGCACCATCAGCACTTGGTCGGGTCCGTCGGTCTGTTCCTCGAGCGCCCGGCGCACGCCGGCCTCCGACATCAGCCGGACCCCGTCGACGGCGCCTCCGCAGGCCAGCGCGGCGTGAATGCGGGCTATGCCACGGGCGTTGCCGAAGCCGCCCGCGGCGGGGATCTCCGCGGCCCGCCACTCGCGGGTAGCCGGCTCGCGGGCGGTCTGCGGGCAGCTGAGCAGGGCCTTGACCGCGATGGAGTCGGCGGAGACCTCCACGCCGTTGATCGTGAGCCTGTCGCCGCTGAACACCGGCGGCTGCAGCTCGGCCACCCGAGGGTCCTCGGAGGCGGGCAGGCTCATCCAGAAGTCGGCGCCGAGGGGCGCGGCCACCTCGGTGCGGAACCAGTCGGCCATGCGCCGCCCGGTGATGCGATAGAGGATCTCGCCCTGCAGGTTGCCCTGGGAGATGGCGTGGTAGCCCGAGGCCGTGCCCGGCTCCCACCA
>JAKZWH010000180.1:0-6367 GCA_047515615.1 Acidimicrobiales bacterium
ATGCACGGGGTGCTGGCCACCACCATGAGCGTCGGGCCGGTGCTGGTGGTGAACGGACCCGTGGGCGGACGCATCGGCATGAACAGCGGACTCAATTCATTGGGCCAGGGCAACCGGGCCAACTCGACCATCGGGCGGGCCGTCCAGCTGGTGGTGCGCAACGTCGGCGGCGGGCGTCCCGGAGAGGTGGACCGGGCCACCTTCGGCTCGCCGGCCAAGGTGGGCTTCTGCTTCGCCGAGGACGAGGCCAGTTCGCCGTGGACATCGCTGGCCGAGAGCCGCGGCTGGCGGGCCAACCAGTCCACGGTCACCGTGTTCGCGGGAGAGTCACCCAGGATCTTCGCTGACGAGCGGTCCCGCAGCCCCGAGTCGTTGACCAGACATCTGGCTCAGGCGCTGCAGGCCACGGTGTCGCCCCGGATGATGCTGGGGATGGACGCCATGCTGGTGCTGTCGCCCGAGCACATGGCCCGCTATGCCGGCGCGGGCTGGAGCCGGGACCGCTTCATGAGAGAGCTGTCAGCGGAGCTGCTGTTTGACGGTGACGAACTGCTGGCCGGTGTCAGGGGCGTCGCCGCGGGCCTGCCCCCGGCGGCGGCGGGCCAGAAGGTCCCCAAGTTTCGCCGCGGCGGGCTGCTGGTGGTGCATGCCGGAGGACCGGCCGGTCTGTTCTCGGCCATCATCGGCGGCTGGGCCAACGGGCCGAGAGGCAGCGACCCGGTGACCCGCGAGATCATTCCGTGACGGCGGCTGGCAACTACTGTGACGAGGCCAAGGAGGCTGCAACATGACGACCGTTCTCGACCCCACCTCTGAGCAGACCCCGGCGACGCGGGAGCGGGCGACCCGGCCCGAGTCGCTGGCCGGTCTGACCGTCGGCCTGCTCGACATCTCCAAGCCCCGGGGCAACGTGTTCCTCGACCGCGTCTCCGAGCGGCTGGCCGGGCTCGGCGCGACCGTCAATCGCTACACCAAGCCCACCTTCACCAAGCCCGCGCCGGTGGACTTGCGCCACGAGATCGCCACCGAGTGCGACGCGGTGATCGAGGCGCTCGCCGATTGAGGCTCCTGCGTGTCGTGCAGTGTGCACGACATCAGCGACATCGAACGCCGTGGCGTCCCCGGCGTGTTCGTGTCCACGGTCCATTTCGCCTCCGCGGTGGTCGCGCAGTCGGAGTCGCTGGGCTTCGACGCAGCCTCAGTGCTCACCCGCCACCCCATACAGGACCGCACCGACGACGAGATGACTCAGATCGCCGACGCCGCCTTCGATGACCTCGTCCGAGCCATAGTCGGCCCCCAGCCCTAGGACCAGGCCGCTAGGGCCACTGCGGTGGTGCTGGCATAGAGCACCCGGCGGCCGGCGGCCGCGCTCAGGAACATCCCGTTGGCCACCCGCGAGCCGGTGGGCACACGGTCAATGAGGCTGCCGGTGGCGATGTCCACCACCACCAGGTCGTCGGACGGCGGGCCGCCGTCGGCCCCGGGCCTGAAGTCGTTGATCACCAGCTCGCCGGACTCGGGGTACACCAAAGGCTGCATCGACGGGCGAACGTCCAAGTGCCAGGCCACGCTCACCCCAACCGACGGCGTGCCCGCCGGGACCTCCACCCCTGCGAGGCCGCCGTTGATCGAGTCCCAAGCGATGGCCATGCCGACGCCCGGCCTCACTTCGGGAACGTGCACCGGTGGCGCGATGATCCCGCCACCGGGCGTGCCGAACGGCTCAATCTCGTCGCAGTCGCGGTCATCGGCGAGGCTGAACCGCAGCAGACGCTGCGCTCCCGGCCACGGCGCAGGACGGCGCCACGACAGCCGGCTGCCGGGCGGTTCATCGAAGCGGCCGTTGGGCTCGGCGGTGTGAATAGCCCGGACCGACTCGATGTCGCCGCAGTCCATGATCCAGCAGTCGCCTGCGGAGATGCACGAGTCCCAGGCCAAGCCGTAACGGCCGCCCGCGGCCCGGTAGCGGGGTCGCCAACTCGCGTCGATCTCCAGACCGCATCCGCCCGCGCCCTCTGATCCGCCCGGCTCGCCTACACCCAGGCGCCACAGGTACTCGGTGCCGGGAACGTAGATCAGCTCGACCGCCGCGCCGTCGATGTCGACGATGTCGGCCGCGATCCGTCCCATCGAGCCCTCGGGCAGTACTAGCGGCTCTCCAACCAACTCCAGCGACTCGGGCTCCAAGCGGGTGAGTGTTGTGCCTCCCTGGCCCTCGAGCCGCAGATCCTTGGTGACGATGGTGCCGTCGCGCAGGGCCAGCATCCCGTTGTGGGAGCGATCAGCCGGCAGCTGTCGCTCGGCCAGCACCAACAGGTCGTCGGGGTCGAGCTTGTGCAGGTACGAGCCGTTGACGCTGTAGACCGCTCCGTTGGCGTGGGCCAGGATCGACCCGCACCACACATGGCCACCGCACGGCAGCCGCGGCGAGCGGGCCAGGGGCTCCAGGGCGTCGGCGTCGGCGCGGCCCGCCCCCAGGTCCAGGCGCTCCACCCACCCGTAGGGCTCGGGCCCGCTGAAGGCGGGCATCGTCCCGCCCAAGTACCACTGGTCCGGCTCGCGCTCCACGAACATTACGTTCCAGCGCCCGTTGCGCCGCGCGGCCACCGTCGCCGTGCCCGCCGCGGCGTCAAGGCGCCCGGTCGCTGCCTTCTGCCGCCGGTTGCCGCCGCACTCGGCCGGCCACGCCGAGGGCCAGTACCCGTCCCGGGCCCCCGGCCGCCTCTCAAACCGATCCAACTCCGTCATGGGCATTCGTTTCCCGTCAACAGACTTCCGCGGCGGGGGCTCGCAACATCTCAACGGCTACCGGCCAGCCAGCCCAGCGGCCAGGAGCCGCGCCGTCCTGGTGTCAGCCGGATCAGTCAGGCCCGCCTACGAACGGAGCCCTCCGAGTGCCCCAGGTTCTCAGCAATGCTCGGATCGGGGGCCTCGGGCTCTGGCGGCTGTGGCCGCTCGGGGCTCCCTTTCGGCTGCTGGTTCCCGTCCTTAGCCATTGACCATGTCCCCTACTGCGACGATCACGCCCACCATCTCGAGGAGCAGGCCCGCCAACTCCAGGGTGACGTCCTGAGCTTCGCTCGCAGCATACTCGCGTTGAGGCGCGTCTGAATCCCGAGCCAGAGCGCCAACTGCCTGTGTATCTCGGGCAGCTTCCAAGGCGGATCGCGTTCAACGTATGAGCCGACGATCTGGCCTGCGTCGTGAAGGAAGCGACCCTCGCTGGGGCGCCAGATCATGACGGTTGTCAGAACCACACCGGCAAGTCCAAGGGCGGCAATCCCTGCGCCGAGCAGCCCGACCGGCCCGAAGCGAGACGACGGGTCCACTGTCAAGGCCAACCCAGAGGCGAACCCAGCCGCGACGACGGCCACTGATAGGACCGACCCCGCCCGTTCCCGCACTTCACGCAGAACGGTTGCCTGAGACTCGACGGCACTCATGCCGGTCTCGTAGGCGAGCCTGTACCCGGCGGGATCACCGTTCACTGCCATCGTGCTCATCGCCCCCTGAATCAGAGCGAGAGCCCCTCAGCCTCGATCCACCGATGGCCTGATGAGGTGACGGTGGTCGCGTCCACCAAAAAGGCCTCCTGAGCTGGGACGCTCGTGATGTTCAACGTCACGTTCATCCACATCTCGGGACGCACTTTCTGTGTCTGCATCTTCGCGCAGAATCGACCGGCTGCAAGCGACCTTTGATCACGGCGGGATCGTGGCCAACGCGGGGCTGGTGGTGCCGGCGACGTTGATGGTGCGTCTTGGTCTCGAGGCGTTGATCGACGCGTGGGTCAAGACGGGTTCTTCGAGGCCAGGTCGCAAGGTGTTGACGCTGGTCGCGGCGATGCTCGCCGGGGCGACCCACATCGATCACGTCAACGTGCTGCGGGCCGGGGCAACCCAGCGGGTGTTGCCGTTCAAGGTGATGGCCCCCTCCACAATCGGCAGCTTCTTGCGGTCGTTCACGTTCGGTCACGTCCGCCAACTCGACGCCGTGTTGAGCCGAACGCTCGGGCGGGCGTGGGCCGCTGGCGCCGGCCCCGGCGACGGGCCGCTGATCGTGGATCTGGACTCGACGATCTGTGAGGTTCACGGCAAACACAAACAGGGCGCCGCGTACGGCTACACGAAACGGCTCGGCTATCACCCGCTGGTGGCGACCCGCGCGGGGACCGGCGAGATCTTGTTCTCCCGGATGCGGAAAGGCTCGGCGGGGTCTTCTCGCGGGATCATCGGGTTCGTCAACGAACTCGTCGCTAACCTGCGCCGGACCGACGTGACCGGGCCGGTCACCGTGCGCGCCGATTCGGGGTTCTGGTCCTGGGAACTCGTCGACCAGCTCAACGTTCACGGCATCGCGTGGTCGATCACGGTCACCAACCACGCCGCTATCCAAGCAGCAATCCAAGCGATCCCAGACGACGCATGGGTCGACATCGACTACACCCTCGGCGGTCAGGCCCAGGTCGCCGAGACCACCCTCACCGTCGGCCGAGGCCGCAAGAAACGCAGCATCAAACAGGCTCGCCTGGTCGTGCGCCGGACCCGGCTCACCGACACCGCGCAACAACGACTCTGGCCCGAGTGGCGACACCACGCGTTCATCACCAACACCGCGCTCGACACCGTCGCCGCCGACGCGTTCCACCGCCAACATGCAGTCGTCGAACTCGCCATCCGTGACCTCAAAGAAGGCGCCGGCGCCGACCACATCCCCTCAGGGCACTACCACGCCAACGCCGCCTGGCTCGCCTGCGCCGTGCTCGCCCACAACCTCGGATGCTGGAGCACCCAGCTCGCCGCGCAGCCACCAGCCACGAACCGAACCAGACGCACCCGCCTCATCGCCGTTCCAGCGGTCATCGTCAACCGTTCCGGCCGGACCCTGCTGCGCTTCCCGGCCCGCTGGCCCTGGGCCAGAGCCTTCAACACAGTGCTCAACGCCCTACGGGCGCTGCCCGCCCCCTCGCGCTGACGCCCGAGGCCGGGACCTGACGCACCCCCGACAAGCCCAGCGTCAACAACCCGCCAACAGCTGCCGAACCCGGCTTCAACGCGCCCGAGCACCCACCCCACCGCCGGGCACCACACCAACCAGGCAAACCCGCCCTCACACCCCGCCCCAACCTTCAGAACGGTGGATCGAGGCTCAGGGGCCCTCGCTAGGCTCCGACCGAAGGTGCCAGAAGAATGATTAGAGCATAGGAGGAACACATTGAATGATGCAAACCCTCAACAAATGCCTCTGAACTTGTCACGGCCCGAAGAGCTCGGGGACTACGGGGCAGTCAGATTGACGGGCTGCCTCGGTGGGGGTTCGCAGGCCCGACGGAGTGACCACTCGTGTGACGAAGCGGTCGAGGTCGAGGACGGCTAAGCCCCCCATGGCGGGGTCGTCGAAGCGATGGCGGGCACTCAGCAGATCCCACATCGGTCCAGGCAGAATGCGCCCCGCGCCCGCGATCAGCCACACAGGCGTGCCCCGGCGGTGGGCCGCCTCGGCCACCGGCACCGTCTCGGCCACCACCAGCGCCTGCGACGGCCCAACGCAGTCGCTGGTCATCAACACCAGGTCGACTGGGTCCGCGGCCTCGGGGTCGTCCGGCTTGAGGGATCGCAAGTCCGGTCGGTCGTGCAGTGCGGCGGCGAAGGCCCCCAACTCCCCCGCGGCCAGAACGCTCGACCCGGAGCGAAGGGTGTGCAGGCCGCCCTCCAGTGCCCGCCCGGTGGTATCGGCGTCGAGGGCCTCCATGACCTTGATCGCCTCCGAGCGGGGATCCATGGCGGCCAGCATCCGGGCCGCCAGCCACACCAGCGGCCCGCAGTCGCGGCGGCGGTCCAACAGCCGCCGGCACGAGGTGAGCAGGCCCTTGGGATCGTCGGCGAACGACACCAGCGCGGCCGCCGACTCGCGCACCAGCGGCACCACCGGTACCACGCCGGCCCGAGCCACATACCTCAGCCGCTCGATCGGATGCACGCCCTGATGCTACGCACGCGCCCGGACTCCCGGACTCCTAGCCGGGGCCGGACGGCTTGGGCCGATCGACGCAGCGATCCCCGAGGCGCCGCCGCGGATCGCTAAGCCAGGCCGGTGGGTGGCGTCGGGGCAAGGAATGGCGCCGCTCGCGGCGACAGGACCCGCCGGCCAGGACAGCGCAAGCGCTAGCGTTGGGCGCAGTGACGACCGCCCTGCTCGATGTGGAGCTCGCCCCCCTGGGAGCCGAGGCCAGGCCGCTGGAGGACTGGCTCACAACCTTCCCGCTCCTGCCGGTCCTCCTCGATCCCTACACCAACGAGAGCGCCTGGATACTGCACACCGCCAGGCGGATACTGGTCGCTTACGCCGAGGCCGGATGCCGCGG
>JAKZWH010000181.1:0-3815 GCA_047515615.1 Acidimicrobiales bacterium
GGGCCACTCCAGGCCCTTGACCCGGTGAACGGTGGCCAGCCGCACGCCCCGGCCCCAGGACGGGCGACCCGAGCGGGAATCGCCCTCGGCGCCTTCGCGGTGGCCCTCGATGAGGCGATCCGACAGCCAGTGCTCGAACTCTGAAGGGTCAGCGCAGTGCGGCGCCACCGACAGCAGGGCCCGGAGGTCGTCGCCGTGGGCGGAGCGGTCCACCGAGCGGCGCGAGGCATCCAGAAGCTCGTCGAGGCTGGCCCCCAGTTGGGTGCCGTGCTGGATGGCCTCCAGCAGCCGCAGGGTGTCGGCACCGTCGAGGGCCATGGCGCCGATGCGCTCGATCTCATCGGCGAAGTCCTGCACCCGTTGCGAGGTCCGCTCGTCGGAGATGCGGCCCGCCAGCCGCCTGAGCGCACCCACGTTGCGCTGCTCGGCGATCCACTCGATGACGCGCGGGGAGATGCCCCGAGGCGGGCGGCGGGCCGCGGTGGCCAAAGCACCGGCGGGCAGCTGAGACGAGCCACAAGTGGCGAGACGCAACCAGGCCAGGGCCGCGGCCACCCCGGTGCGCTCCAGGAACCACGGGCCGACCGGGGCCATGCAGCCGATCCCGGCCTCCGACAACAGGATCTGCGGGGCCAGCAACGTGCTGTTGACTCTGGTCAGCACCGCGATGTCCCTGGCCTCGGCGCCATCGCCGACCAGGTTCCTGACCCGCTCCACCACAGCCGCGCCGCCGTCGGCAACTACCTCCACCACGACGGCCGCGGCAGCCGAGGCCTCCCCTTGACGGGACTCGCCCCGATCGACATCCGCGTCTTCGGCGCCCAGGGGGGCGTCCGCGGCAGGACCGGCACGGCCGGGGCCGGCGACGATCTCCTTGTCGATGCGGTGCCGGTTGTGCGAGAGCAGGTTGGAGGCCGCCTCCACCACCGCGGGCGGGCATCGGTAGTTCACGTGAAGCAGATGGCGGGTCGCGCCGGGGAACCAGCGCTCGTACTCGATCAGCCAGCGGGGCGACGCTCCCGAGTAGCCGTAGATCGTCTGGTCGTCGTCGCCCACGCCGAAGACCTCAGCCCTCGGACCGCCCAGCAGCCGGATCATCAGCAGATGGGCGGGCGTGAGGTCCTGGAACTCGTCCACCAACAGCACGCCGCACACCCGGCGGGCCGCGGCCCGGGCGGCAGGGTCGATGAGCAACACGTCGATGGCCCGCACGATCTGGTGGTCGAAGTCGACGACGCCGCGCTCCTCCAGCGCCTCGGCATAGGCCGGAGCCAACTCCGTGAGGCCTTGGACGTCGGGGGCGTAGTCGCGTTCCACCTCGGCCGGGTCGCGCAACCCCAGCCGGGAGGCACTCAGGGCCTCCAGCCATGCCGCCAGCGGGTCGGTCATGGCCCGGCGCCGGCGGCGGGGTGCCCACTCCCCCACCAACCCGTGCAGCAGGTCGCGCACCTCCCGCTCGTCGATCACCTCTACCCGGCCGTGATGTGCGGGTCGGACGAAGGGGCCAGTTCCGTTGCACACCGCCAAGGCCAGGCTGTTGAGGGTGCGCACCTCCAGTCCAGGGAGGTCGGCGGTGCGCTCCTGCATCTCGGCCCGGGCCCGCACGTTGTAGGCCACCAAGCACACCGCGGCCGGGGTCACGCCCAGATCCCGAACGAGCCAGCGGGCCCGCTCGGTGAGCACCCGGGTCTTGCCCGACCCAGCCGGAGCCACGATGCAGGCACCGCCGCCAAGATGGCCCACCGCCCGCCGCTGGTCGGTTGCCAGGTCGGCGTCGGGCTCGCAGTGCCGCAGGACCGCCAGATCGCCCGCGGCGAGACTCGCTGCCGGAATCTGTGCAGCGCCCTGCAGTTCACCGTCACCGAATGAGTCGAGGGGCCCGCCGTCACACCAAGCGGGAGAGCCCGCTGGCGACACGACATCGCCCGCCTGGTGCCGGGCCGCGGGCCGAGCGCCTACCTCAAGGGCGCGGTCTCGGGGAGCGAACCGCAATCGGTCGGGATCACGCGCGTCCACGGTGTTGGCGGTCAGAAGGTGATTCCAGACCTCGTCGGTCAGCGTGAGGCCGGGTCCCCATTCCCACCAGGACTTCAGCAGCGCCGGCTCGGTATCAGGCAGCGGGCCGTCCAACTCGATCACAAGACGCTCGCGGGCCTGCCACGCATCTCGCAGCCGCCGTCCCGTCGCCGCGTCCGGCGATCCGGTGGTCACCGGCACCCGGGGGCACCGCTCCCACGGTCCGGGCGGACGCTGGCCGAGCGACACCAGCACGCTGCGTCCCAGGCAGTCGGGCCCGGCTGCCCGTTCGGCGTCATAAGGCGGGGCGTCCTCAACCCTGCGCTCACACCTGGACATCAGCTCAACTCCCGACCGACCAGCAGGCAGCCAAGGGATGCTGCCAGCCTGCAACGAACTGGCAGCAAAATACCCGTATACCACACAAGACGCCGCCAATTCCTCGGCGAACTGCCGGCCCGTCGTCCGAGCGGGGCCATCACGCGTGCCTCGACGAGCCGAGTCGGTTCATCACCTCCAGGACCCGGTCGGGGCGGTGGCAGCGGCCGTAGTCGAAGCCGGACCGTATGCAGATCTCCAGCAGCTCGTCGTGCTGGGCGGTCTGCTTCCAGGGCAGGGGCAGGTAGATCGGCAGCCCGAAGGCCCGCAGGGCGTCGAGGCTCTCGTAGACCCGCTTCTGATACCGGTATCGGTCCTCCCATTCCCAGTCGGGCGGGCCGAACCCGGTGCCCGGGTCGATGATGAGCCGGCCTCGCTCGATTCCCGCCTCCTCCCAGCGGCGCAGCGACCGGCGGAACCAGTCGCAGATCACCTCCGCCGGATCGCCGGTCACATGCCGGGAGGCCTTGGGATCGGCGCCCCACACGAACGGCACCACTACCGGCACGTCGCTGTGGGCCGCGAGGCGGACCATGGCCGGATTCTGGAGCCCGTCGGCCGCGTTGATCATGGTGGCGCCGCAGTCGAGGGCCCGGCGCATGATCTCGGGCTGCCAGGAGTCCACTGAGAGCACCGCGCCCCGGTCTGCGCACAGCTCCGCAAGCGCCTGGACCTTGCCGTCGAGGCGCTCCCACTCGGTGTCGACGTGCACCCGGTCGGCGAACTGCGTGGAGCCGGCCCCGCCGAGGTCGATGCCGGCACAGCCACCGTCGAGCAGTTCGGCGGATCGGGCCACGGCACCCTGCACCGTCGTGGCCACCGAGAAATCAGCCAGCGAATCCGGCGAGGCGTTGACCACGCCGTGCAGCCTCATCGCGGGAGCGGATGCAGCCGCAGGCGTCACTGCGGGGCGCCAAGCGCCTCGACGAGCATCGGCCCGACTTCGGGGGCAGCTTCCAGCACTTGGCACCACGACGGGTTGAGCGAGTCCTCTTGGAAGTCGGCCCGGCACAGCGCCACCGCGTCGGCGACGCTGCGGGCGAACACTTCCGCGATGGCCTGCTCGGCGGCGACATCCACGAAGTAGCCGTTGAGCTCGGCGTCGTTGGCATAGTGGCGCACCAGATCCCGGGCCGCGGCCAGATAAGCGTCGCACAGGCCGGCGGAGCCGTCGATTGCCTCCGGGCCGAGACGGCGGATCATGGTGGCGGTCACGTCGATGCTCATGCGGCGCAGGCCCGCGGTCGGATCGTCTGCGGAGAGGTCCTGGTGCTTGTGGTCGTAGGCGTCGGCCACCGACACCTGGCAGATGCTCGACGTCTCGCACCGTGCGTAGACGTCGGAGAGGATGCCGATGTCCATCCCCCAGTGGCCGGGGATCCGCAGGCTCGAGGCCACCTCGGCGTCCATCGCCGTCTCGC
>JAKZWH010000182.1:0-5582 GCA_047515615.1 Acidimicrobiales bacterium
GCGCCCGACTGCCACAGCATGGCGTCGACGAGGGTGGTCTTGCCATGGTCGACATGGGCGATGATGGCCACGTTGCGCAGGTCGGCGCGCGCCGCGGGATACAGGGGTTCAGCCATGGAGAGCCTCAGGCCCGCTACTGGAAGAGGGGGCGGATCAGCAGAGGATACGGCTCGGAGGCCTGACGTGAGCCGTCAGCGGATCGGGCCCTGCTGTAGGCGCTATCGAATCTCTTGCCGGGCCGAAGCTGGGAGACGGTCACCTACGATGGGGCGCTATGGATGACACCCATCGAAACGAGCCTCCGGCAGGCATCGGCCATGCCCGGAGCGTCACACCATGACGAGCGGGCGCAGGGCGCTGGTGACCGGCGCCGGTTCGGGCATCGGTGCGGCTTGCGTCGACCGGCTGCTGGCCCAGGGCTGCCGGGTTGCGGCTCTCGACCTGCGGGCAGGCGACATGGCCGACCGGGCCGACGAACTGGACGCGATACACGAGGTCGACGTGACCGACCCCGCCGCGGTGCGGGCCATCGATGGCATCGATCAGATGGACATCGTGGTGCAGTCCGCCGGCATCGTCGGACCCAACGTGCCGCTGTTGGACACTCCGGTGGCTGAATGGGAGCGCACCCTGACCGTGAACGTCACCGGCATCTTCAACGTGATGCAGGCCACTCTGGGCGGCATGGTCGAGCGGGGCTGGGGCCGGGTCGTGAACATCGCCAGCATCGCCGGCAAGGAGGGCAACCCGAACCTCAGCGCCTACTCGGCCAGCAAGGGGGCGGTGATCGCGGTCACCAAGTCGGTGGCCAAGGAGCTGGCCACCACCGGTGTGATGGTCAACTCGATCGCGCCGGCGGTGATCGCTACCCCCATGAATCTCGAGACCGCTCCCGAGGTGCTGGACTACATGCTCTCGAAGATCCCGATGGGCCGTCTCGGCCTGCCCGAGGAGGTGGCCGCGCTGGTGGGCTGGCTCTGCTCGGAGGACTGCTCGTTCAGCACCGGCGCCTGCTACGACATCTCCGGCGGCCGGGCAACCTACTGATGGAGCTCCTGCCGATGTGCCGGCCCATGTCGCCTGAATGGCCGACCAAATCGCCGACGCCAGGGGCATCCAAGCCTCTGCGCAGCCAGAGAGGAGTCGTCTGATGGCGGAGCACTTCCTTGTCACCGGCGCCGATGGGTGCATTGGCGCGTGGACGGTGCGCCTCCTGCTCGACGAGGGCGCCGAGGTCACCACCTTCGACATCGGCGAAAACGAGAGCCGCCACCGACTGATCTCCGGCGGCGCCCCGCTGAGCTTCCGCCGGATCAGGGGCGACATCGTCGACCGCTCCGCCGTGGTCGACGCCATGGCCGGAGTCGACCGGGTGATCCATCTCGCTGCGTTGCAGGTGCCGTTCTGCAAGGCCGATCCCAGCGGCGGCGCGGCGGTGAACGTGCAGGGCACGGTGAACGTGTTCGAGGCGGCAGTGGAGCATGGCATTGCGCCGGTGGCCTACGCCTCGAGCGCCGCGATCTACGGCCCTGTCGACAACTATCCCGAGCCCGTGCTAGAGCCGGACGCAGCTCCCAAGCCCGCCACCCTCTACGGCGCCTACAAGGTGGCCAACGAGCAGACGGCGGCGGTGTACGCGGCTGACCACGGGCTGGCCTCCGTGGGGCTGCGCCCCTTCACCGTGTACGGAGCCGGCCGCGATCAGGGGGTCACCTCCCAGCCCACCGCGGCCATCTACAGCGCGGTGCGGGGCGAGCCGTACCGTGTGGGATACGGGGGCGTGACCGACTTCCATTACGCGCCCGACGTGGCCCGAGCGTTCATCGCCGCCGCCCGAGTCGAGTCCGGCGCATCGGCTGCGCCGGTTCGGAATCTCAGAGGCCATGTGACGTCGGTGGCCGACTTCGTGGACCGGGTTCGCCGCATCACCGGCTTCGACGACCTCAGCGTGGGCACCGAGCCGCTGCCCTTCGCCCACGCCTTGTCGCCCGCAGGACTGAAGGAGTTGCTGGGTGACGTCGAGCCCACGCCCCTGGACGGCGCCATCGCCGAAACGGCCCGCATTCTCCGATCCCAGCTCTAGGCGGGAGCGTCCCGGCACGCCCCGCGGGACTAGGCCGTGGGTCTCTGGTCGAAGCGTGGCACGCTATGGCGGTGACCGCGGCCGCAGACCCCGCCACCTCCCATCCTGGCAGCCCCGCTGAAGGCCCCGCCGAGCGGGTCTTCAGCGTGTCGGTGGTCGTTTCGGGAGTCCGCTGCTTCCTGGCCTACGTGCTGTTCCCGTGGCTGCTGCCCGCGGCTGGCATCGCGTCGGGGGTGGGCTCGGGCCTGGGATTGGCCATCGGCGCGGTGGCCATCACCTTCAACGGGTTCAGCATCCGGCGCTTCCAGCGGACCGGTCACCGCTGGCGATGGCCGATAACCGCTCTGAACGGCGGCATCATCGTGCTGTTGGCCGTCCTCATGGTGATCGACCTGAACGACCTCCTAGGCTGACGGCGCAGAGGCCGAGCGGGGTCTGCCCGTTTGTGAAGATTCTCAGAGGGTTGAGCGAGGCCGTGGCCCGAGCGGCCCGTGAGCGCAGCGAACAAGAGCGGGGAACCCGCTCCGCGGGCACCACCCTTGCCTGCCTAGAGGGCCAGTTAGACTCGGCCGAGCCGTGACCACGATCCCAGACTTCTCGAGGGTCGAGCTTCGCGACGGCGACGCTGCGGCCCGCCCGGCCGCAGACCCCATCGACGCCCCCGCGTTCGAGACCCCCGAGGGCATCTCCATACCGCCGCTGGCCGGACCGGCCGACCTCGAGGGTGCCGACTTTGTGGCCAGCTATCCGGGTCTGCCTCCGTTCGTGCGGGGCCCGTATCCCACCATGTATGTGACCCGGCCCTGGACGATCCGCCAGTACGCGGGCTTCTCCACCGCCGAGGAGTCCAACGCGTTCTACCGCCGCAACCTCACAGCCGGCCAGCGGGGCCTGTCGATCGCCTTCGATCTGCCCACCCACCGCGGCTACGACTCCGACAACCCCCGGGTGGCCGGCGACGTCGGCATGGCCGGGGTGGCCATCGACTCGATCCTCGACATGCGGGTCCTGTTCGACGGAATCCCCCTGGACGAGATGACCGTGTCGATGACCATGAACGGCGCGGTGCTGCCGGTGCTGGCCCTGTACGTGGTGGCCGCATCCGAACAGGGCGTGAAGCCCGAGCAGCTTGCGGGGACCATCCAGAACGACATCCTCAAGGAGTTCATGGTCCGCAACACGTTCATCTACCCGCCGGCTCCGTCGATGCGGATCGTGGCCGACATCATCGCCTTC
This sequence comes from Acidimicrobiales bacterium, assembly GCA_047515615.1. GTDB lineage: Bacteria > Actinomycetota > Acidimicrobiia > Acidimicrobiales > Aldehydirespiratoraceae > Aldehydirespirator. The sequence continues at coordinate 3,320 of JAKZWH010000182.1, forward strand.
ACCGCCGAGCGGATGCCCCGGTTCAACTCGATCTCGGTCTCCGGCTACCACATGCAGGAGGCCGGCGCCACCCTCGACATCGAGTTGGCCTACACCCTCGCCGACGGTGTGGAGTACGCCCGCGCCGGGCTCGCCGCGGGGCTCGGCATCGACGACTTCGCGCCCCGGCTCAGCTTCTTCTGGTGCGTGGGCATGAACTTCTTCATGGAGGTGGCCAAGCTGCGGGCTGCCCGGCTGCTGTGGAGCCGGCTCATGAGTCAGTTCGACCCCCAGGATCCTCGCTCGCTGTGCCTGCGCACCCACTGCCAGACCAGCGGCTGGAGCCTCACCGCCCAGGACCCTTACAACAATGTGGTGCGCACCTGTGTGGAGGCCATGGCCGCCACCCAGGGCCACACCCAGTCGCTGCACACCAACGCCTTCGACGAGGCGCTGGCCCTGCCCTCCGACTTCTCGGCCCGCATCGCCCGCAACACCCAGCTGTTCCTGCAGCACGAGTCGGGCATCACCCGCACCGTGGACCCCTGGGGCGGCAGCTACCACGTGGAGCGGCTCACCAAGCTGCTGGCCGAGCGGGCCTGGGACCACATCTGCGAGGTCGAGGAGCTCGGCGGGATGGCCGCGGCCATCTCTACGGGCCTTCCCAAGCTGCGCATCGAGGAGGCCGCGGCCCGCACCCAGGCCCGCATCGACTCGGGTCGCCAGGTCGTGGTCGGCGTGAACCGCCACCGCGTCGAAGACGGTGCGGACGCACCTGTGGAAGTCCGCCGCATCGACAACGTCGAAGTCCGTCGCCGCCAGATCGCACGGCTCGAACAGCTGCGGCGCGAGCGGGACGAGGCACCCCTGCGGGCGGCCCTGGAGGCGCTGACCGAGGCGGCCCGTACCGGCGAGGGCAACCTGCTGGCCCTGTCGATAGACGCGGCCCGGGCCAGCGCCACCGTCGGAGAGATCAGCGACGCCCTCGAAACCGTCTACGGTCGTCATGTGGCCGAGATCAGAGCGGTGCAGGGCGTGTACCGCGCGGAGGCTCGATCGCCGGGCTCCGGCCCGTCCGACGGCGCCGCAGGCATCGACGCGGTGCGGGCCCGGGTGGACGAGTTCGCCGGCAGGCTTGGCCGGCGACCCCGGATACTGGTGGCCAAGGTGGGACAGGACGGCCACGACCGGGGCCAGAAGGTGATAGCCACCGCCTTCGCCGATCTCGGCTTCGACGTGGACGTGGGGCCGCTGTTCGCCACGCCGGCCGAGGTGGCCCGCCAGGCCGTCGAGGCCGACGTGCATGTGGTGGGAGTGTCGTCGCTGGCCGCAGGCCATCTCACGCTGGTGCCCGAGCTGCGCGACGAGCTGGTGCGCCTGGGTAGGGCCGATATCGCCATAGTCGTGGGCGGGGTCGTTCCGGCAGCCGATGTGGACGAGTTGCTGGCAGCGGGCGCGGTCGCGGTGTACCCGCCCGGCACGGTGATCTCCGAGGCCGCCGCCGAGCTGCTGGGGCACTTGCTGCGATGAGTTCCGGGGCGGCAGCCCTCGCTGCCCCCGCGACCGAATCGTCGTACTTTTCTGGGATTATCCCGGAGAACTACGACAATTTCGTCGAGGGCACCGATGGATGATCTGGCCGCGGGCGTGCTGGCGGGGGACCGCACAGCTATGGGCCGCGCCATCACCCTGGTGGAGTCGACCCGGCCCGACGACCGCCGGGTCGCCCAAGAGCTGCTGTCGCGGCTGCTGCCCCACGCGGGAGGAGCCCACCGGGTGGGTATCAGTGGCGTCCCCGGCTCGGGCAAGGCGACATTGATCGACACTCTGGGCACCCGGCTCACCGCTGCCGGCCACCGGGTCGGCGTGCTGGCCGTTGATCCCTCGAGCATGGTCACGGGCGGATCGATCCTGGGAGACAAGACCCGCATGGCCCGCCTGGCCGCCGACGAGAACTCCTTCATCCGACCGTCGCCGTCGGCGGGGACGCTCGGTGGCGTCACCAGCACGACCCCGCACGCGATCACCGTCCTGGAGGCGGCCGGCTACGACGTGGTGCTGGTTGAGACGATGGGCGTCGGCCAGTCGGAGGCGGCCGTGCATGCGTCCGTCGACTGCCTCTGTGTGCTGGCCCTGGCCGGCGCGGGCGACGAGCTGCAGGCAGTCAAGCGGGGCCTGCTGGAGCTGGCCGACGTGCTCGCCGTCAACAAGGCCGACGGCGACAACGAGCAAGCGGCCCGGCTGGCCGCGGCCGAGATCCGTCGGGCACTGCCCCTGCTGGCTC
>JAKZWH010000183.1:0-3321 GCA_047515615.1 Acidimicrobiales bacterium
CCCGGCTCAAGGCCAAGGTCGCCGCTATCGCCAACCGGATGTGGCGCACGGACAAGCAACAGCCCCCGAGCCAGCGCCGCAGTCCCGATCAGCGAGACATCGACGCCCTGTGCGCGGCCACATTCCAGCCGCAGCGTCCGACACCCACCAGCAGGCCCTCCCGCGCAAGAGGATCGCACCGGCCGCACTTCCACACGCCCAACGACCGACAGCGCGCCGTGCGACAGTTCGACGGCCAGCCCCACGGCCCGGTCACCGACGAACCCAAGTCCCGAGGCCACAACACCAACCTCAGCGGACCGCGCACCGAGGAACCGCGTCGCGGGAGCGCTTGCGACACCGAACCTTCCGACGCCGAACGAGGTCAAGCAGCGGGAGGGGCGGCTCAACTCCAAGCGGCTGAGACGTCGGATTGTGCGATCGTCGATGCCGAGAACCACGATCTGGACGACGGGGACTCGCATTGCGGGGACTTGGACAACGAAGACTCGCAATGCGGGGACTTGGACGACGGAGACCGCGACCACGGGGACGCCGATGATGGCGGGTGGGCCGACTTCGACGACGAGGGCAAGCGGGTCCTGCCGGTGCTGCGGGTCAGCACAAGCCTCGATGCCCTGCTCGACGGGCTCCACCGCGCTGGCATCACCGACAGCGGAGAGAGTCTCTCCGCGGCAACGGTGCGACGCATGGCCTGCGACGCCGAAGTCATCCCCACCGTGCTCAATAGCAAGGGACGCGTCATCGATGTGGGCCGGCGCACCCGGCGGATCAGCGAGGTGCTGCGCTGCGTCCTCATAGCCCGTGACGGCGGATGCGTATGGCCCGGCTGTGCTGCCCCTCCGTCGCGCTGCGACGCCCACCACATCAAGCACTGGGCCGACGGCGGGCTCACCAACGCCGACAACCTGGCGCTGCTGTGCCACCGCCACCACATCCTGCTGCACGAAGGGCGCCACCGCATCAAGCCCGTGGGCGACGCATGGGTGGTCCTAAGACCCGACGGCACCCGACTGCACACGCCCCTGGCCGCGTCCCGCGGCGACAACGACTCCAGGCATCTCCGTGAGGACGATCCAATCACCTCGTGCTGGCCCGACTCTGGCGCCTTCCCCCACCTCACAACCGCCGCCAGCACCGAGACAACAGCCGCCACGACGCCGCGGCCTTCCCGAACGCCGGGCGCAGGTCCCGCTACAGCTACCTACACAGACAGATCAGCCGCCATCTCGGATGTCGATCCAACAATGCGATCAACCAACGGCCCGGCACCAACACGCCCGAAACAACTGACCCTGGCGTGCGGTGGCCGCAACGAGTTGACGTTGCGGATGACCGCTGCCGGCCTCAGGGACGACAAGGTGCAGGCTGGACCTACCGTTGGCTATTGCGACTCTCGCGGCGCCTCGCACGCGCGCGCGGCACCGCCAGCCATTCGAGGTTCAGCGCCGGTATCACCGGCCCATGAGGAATCGGGAGCGAGGTCGGACACCTCCAGCCGCCAACACACCCGCGAGACATCAGACCGCGGGCCAGACGTCCGGGATCGTGCTCCGCCGGCTGGCCGCTTAGCTCGCGGCCGCCTCCGCCGCGGGGCTAGGACTGCTGGACCTTCAGCTCTATGTCGACCCCAGCAGGGACTTCGAGGCGCTGGAGCGTGTCCACGGTCTTCTTGGACGGTTCCAGGATGTCGAGCAGCCGCTTGTGGATGTGCATCTCGAAGTGCTCGCGCGAGTCCTTGTCCTTGAAGGGGGACCGCACCACCGTGTAGCGGTGCTTCTCCGTCGGCAGCGGCACCGGACCGCTGAAGGTCGCCTGGGTCCGCTTGACCGTCTCGACGATCTTCTTGGTCGACTGGTCGAGGATCTCGTGGTCGTAGGCCTTGAGCCTGATCCGGACCGTGTGCTTGGCAGCCAACGCTATACCCCTTCAGCTACTTGATGATCTTGACGACAGAGCCGGCGCCCACGGTGCGGCCGCCCTCGCGGATGGCGAAGCGCAGACCCTCGTCCATGGCGATGGGGCTGATCAGACCAACGTGCATGACGGTGTTGTCGCCGGGCATGCACATCTCGATCCCCTCGGGGAGGGTGATCGTGCCGGTCACGTCGGTGGTGCGAAAGTAGAACTGGGGCCGGTAGTTGGAGAAGAACGGCTTGTGGCGGCCGCCCTCGGCCTTGCTCAGCACGTACACCTGAGCCTCGAACTCGGTGTGGGGGGTGATGCTCTTGGGGGCCGCAAGGACCTGGCCCCGCTGCACCGCCTTCTTGTCGATGCCGCGCAGCAGGGCGCCGATGTTGTCGCCGGCCTCGCCCCGGTCGAGGATCTTGCGGAACATCTCCACGCCGGTGCAGGTGGTCTCCTGGGTGGTGCGCAGGCCGACGATCTCGACCTTGTTGCCCGTCTCGACCACGCCCTGCTCGACGCGGCCGGTCACCACCGTGCCGCGCCCGGTGATCGTGAACACGTCCTCTATGGGCATCAGGAATGGCTTGTCGATTTCGCGCGCGGGGGTCGGGATGTAGCTGTCCACGGCCTCCATGAGCTCGAGGACCTGCTGCGCGGCCTCCTCGTCTCCGCCGAGGGCCTTCAGCGCCGACACTCCGATCACGGGCGTGTCGTCGCCGGGGAAGCCGAAACTGTCGAGCAGCTCGCGCACCTCGAGCTCGACCAGCTCGAGGATCTCCTCGTCGTCGACCATGTCCACCTTGTTCAGAGCCACCACGATGCTGGGAACGCCCACCTGGCGGGCCAGCAGCACGTGCTCGCGGGTCTGGGGCATGGGTCCGTCGGCGGCCGAGACCACCAGAATGGCGCCGTCCACCTGGGCCGCGCCGGTGATCATGTTCTTGATGTAGTCGGCGTGGCCCGGCATGTCGACGTGCGCATAGTGCCGGTTGTGGGTCTCGTACTCGACATGGGCCACGTTGATGGTGATGCCGCGCTCGCGCTCCTCGGGGGCGTTGTCGATCTTGTCGAACTCAGTGAACTTGGTCCCCTCGACGCGCTCGGACAGCACCTTGGTGATGGCGGCCGTCAGCGTGGTCTTGCCGTGGTCGATGTGGCCCATGGTCCCCACGTTGACGTGGGGTTTGGTCCGCTCGAAGTGCTCCTTGGCCATGGGTGTTCCTCTTGTGGTCGGTTGGCTGAGGACTTCGGATCATTCGCCGCGTACGCGGGCGACGATCTCCTGTTGGACGCTCGCGGGGGTGGGCTGGTACGAGTCGAACTGCATCGTGTACGTCGCTCGCCCCTGCGTGCGTGACCGAAGGTCGGTACTGTATCCGAACATCTCGGCAAGCGGCACCTGCGCGCTGATCA
>JAKZWH010000184.1:0-2743 GCA_047515615.1 Acidimicrobiales bacterium
ATCGGGATGCGACGCCAGGGCCTGCTCCACCTCGATGGAGGCGATGTTCTCGCCCCCGGAGATGATCACGTCCTTGGCCCGGTCCCGCACCTCCACATAGCCGTGGTCGTGCATCACGGCCACGTCCCCAGTCCGGAACCAGGTTCCGCCGGGTCCCTCCATCGATGCGGCTGCGGTGGCGTCGGGGTCCTTGTAGTAGCCCAGCATCACGTTGTTGCCCCTGATCGCGATCTCGCCCTGGGTGGTGCCGTCGGCGGGCACGTCGGCGCCGTCGGCGTCGACCACCCGCACCGAGGATGTCACCAGCGTGCCCACTCCCTGTCGGGCCTTGATCCGGGCCTGCTCGTTGGCGGGCAGGACGTTCCACTCGCGGCGCCAATCGCAGATCAGTGACGGGCCGTAGGTCTCGGTCAGGCCGTAGAGGTGGGTCACGTCGATGTTGAGCTCCGCCAGTTGGGCCAGCAGCGTGGGCGACGGGGGAGCGCCTCCGGTAGCCACCCGCACCGTGCGGGGCGCGGGCGCCGCATCGGGATGGGTTACGAGGCCGATCAGCACGGTGGGGGCCGCGTTGAAGTGGGTCACGCCGTCCTCGCGGATGTGGCGCCACACCGTGCCCGGGTCCAGGGCCCGCAGCATCACGTGCACCCCGCCAACTGCGGTCACCGCCCACGGGTAGCACCAGCCGTTGCAGTGGAACATGGGCAACGTCCACAGGAACACGGCGTCGCTGTCGAGCCCGCCCTGCGCGGCCATGGCCAAGGCGTTGAGGTTGGCTCCCCGGTGCGAGTACATGACGCCCTTGGGATGGCCAGTCGTCCCCGACGTGTAGTTGAGGCTCAGAAGCGACTGCTCGTCGGCGATGCTGGCCCGGTGGGGCTCCGCCGCCGCGAGTAGGGCCTCGTACTCGCAGTCGGAGGCGCCTGAGACGTCGGCGTCGCTCGACACCACCAGCCTCAACCCCGGTATCTGCTGCTGGATCGATCGGGCCACATCAGCCAGAGCGTGGTCGGCGAACAGCACTTTGGACTCGGCGTGGGCGACGATCCAGGCCAACTCTGGTGCCGACAGCCTGGAATTGAGGGCGTTGAACATCACTGCGGCCATGGGAAACCCGAACGTCGCCTCCAAGGCCATCGACACGTTGGGGGCCAGCACCGACACCGCATCGCCGGGCTCCAGGGCCAGGTCGAGAGTGGCCCCGGCCAGCCGCTCGCAGCGGTCGGCGAAATCCTCGTAGCTGCGACGAAGCGGCCCGTCGACGACCGCGGTGCGGTCGCCGTGTACCACCCGGGCCCGGTCCAGGAAGGACACCGGCGTCAGCGGCACCGGCACGAACGGCGAGGATCCGGGGGCTCGGCCGGAGGTCATGGAGGGAAACGCTATGTGACCAAGATCACGAATGCGACGAGCGCTTCCGGCCATATGTTCGACAACAGAGAACGAACGAAACGGGTGTACCGGCTCATAGCAGGTCCGATTGAAAGACAAGGAGAAAGGGAGAATAGAAATGACGTACACACTCCTGATCGCCGTCGTGGTGTTCCTGGCTCTGCCAGCGGCGGCCGCGGCGGCCCGGATCGCCACCTACTACCGCTGGGGAGGGCACGGCCGCCCCGACCTCGAGGCGGGCCACACGAGGGACCTGGGGCCGGCCGAGGCCTTCGTCCGTGCCCGGCACCCCTCGCAGCAGGTTCAGGGCGATGCGTCCGGCTCGCGGACCCGCACCAAGGATCGGCCTGCAACTCTTAGGCCCGTGTTCTATCTCGGTGCGACGCCAGCCCCCGAACAGCTCAGCCCCTGGCTGTCCGACGAGCACATCCGCAAGGCGTTCGACCTGGACACGCTCGACAATCGGGGCCGGGCGGCATAGGGACCTTCGCCCCCAAACCCCGAAATCCCTGTGGTTAGCGACCTGTAGTGTCCTCAACCACAGGGATTTCGGGGCGGCGGCTGCGCCACTCAGATTCGAGCGCGCAGCTCGTGCTTGAGCACCTTGCCCGACGCGTTGAGCGGAAGCTCGGTGACGAAGGTGATGCCGCGCGGGGCCTTGTAGTTGGCCATCCGCTCCCGGCACCACGCCACCAGCTCGGCTCCGGCGACCTCGTCGGCAGCGGCGCCCGGAGCGGGCACCACGAAGGCGTGGCCCACCTCGCCCAGGCGGTCGTCGGGCCGGCCCACCACCGCCACCTGACCCACCGCGGGGTGCGCCAGCATTGCGGCTTCGATCTCAGCCGGGTAGGCGTTGAAGCCGCCGCAGATGAACATGTCCTTGAGCCGGTCGGTGATGGCCACATACCCGGCGGCGTCCATGGCGCCGATATCGCCGGTGTGCAGCCATCCGTCGGCGTCGATGGCGGCTGCGGTGGCCTCGGGGTCGTCGAGGTAGCCGTCCATCACGTTGTAGCCCCGCACCACGACCTCTCCCGGCTCGCCGGGCTGCAGCTCGGCGCCGTCGGGGCCGACGACGCGCACCTCGACGTCGTCGATGGCCCGGCCCGAGGTGGCCGAAATCGTCTCGGGCGGATCGTCGTGGCGGCACATGGTGGCGATGCCGGACGACTCGGTAAGCCCGTAGCCGGTCACCACCACCTCGAAGCCGAGGCGCTCCCGCATGGCCTCGATCATCGGCACCGGCACCGGGGCGGCGCCGGTCACCGCCAGCCGCAGGGTCGACATGTCGAAGCTGTCGAGGTCGGGATGGTTCAGGATGGTCTGGTAGATGGCGGGCGGGCCGGGCAGCATC
>JAKZWH010000185.1:0-3768 GCA_047515615.1 Acidimicrobiales bacterium
CGCCAAGAGATTCCTGGGCCAGACGGGAGTCACGTTCACCATGCTTTGGAGCGACTCCTTCGAGTCCTGGAACCACTTCGATGTCTCCCGCAATTCCGCGGTCCTGCTGCTGGACTCCGACGGCAACCTGGTCGATGAGAGCGCTGCCAGCTTCGACTCGCAGAGCCTCGTAGAACGCCTTGCCGAACTGGCCTGAGCAATGAAGATGCCGTACCGCGCCCCAACTGTCGCGGTGCTCCTTGCCGTTGCGTTGCTGGCCTCCGCTTGCGGCAACGACGCGGAGCCGAGCGCCGACCGCCAAGGCACCGGTGCCACCGTCGACGCGCCCAACCAAACACAGCCGGCTGAAGACACCGGCGTCGCCGCGGAGGTCTCTCCTCCCCCGACCGCAGCATCCGAGACCACCGCGAAGACCTCCACCACCAGCGCCGCGGATGCCGCCGCGCTAGAGCAGGCTCAAGCCGAAGCGGAAGCTGCCGCCGCCGAAGCCGAAGCAGCTGCCGAAGCCGCCGCCGACGCCGCCGCCGAAGCCGCCGACGAAGCCGAAGCTGCCGAAGCCAAGGCGGCCGAGGCCGAGCTCGCACTCGAGGCTGCCGAAGCTGAGCCTGAAGGAGCTGTAGACCCCGAAGTAGTCGCCGAGCTTGAGAAGCAGTCGCAGCAGGCCCAGGCCCAAGCCGAAGCCGCAGCAGCCGAGGCCGAAGCTCAAGCCGCCGAGGCCGCAGCAGCCGCCGAAGCCGCCACCCAAGCCGCAGCAGCCGCCCACGCTCAAGCCGCAGCCGAAGCCGAGGCCGCCCTAGCAGCCGCCCAAGCCGCAGCCGCCCAAGCCGCAGCAGCCGAAGCCCAGGCCGCAGCCGAGGCCGAAGCTCAAGCCGCCGAGGCCGCAGCAGCTGCCGAAGCTCAAGCCGCAGCCGAGGCCCAAGCTGCCGCCGCGGCTGAGGCCACCACCACTACGGCCGCACCCCCCACCACGGCCGCACCCACTGTCGAGACCGACGTCCCGGATCAAGACATGATCGATGTGCGCACCGGTGCGACGGTCAACCTGCGGGACTTCGTGGACGGCTCGACGCCGCTTCTGCTGTGGTTCTGGGCACCGCATTGACCGATCTGCCGACGAGAGGCATCGCGGGTCGGGCAGTTCGCTCGAGTTAACGAAGACCGAGTCATCGTCATCGGCATTGGCGGCGCGGACAGCCTCGCGCAGGCCGAGAGCTTCGCAGCCTCCGCCGGGGGTCCCCCGAGCATGCTGTGGAGCGATTCCTACGAAGCCTGGAACCATTACAACGCCGGGAACCCCAACCTCATACTGCTCGACGGCGCAGGTGTGACCCAGATCGGCAGGGTCTCCCAGTTCAACGAGAGCCGCATCGAGGATCTGCTCGACGACCTGGCCTGAGAATTCACCCGCCGTTCACCGGCATTCACTTGAGGTTCACGGTGGCCGAAGCCTTCTGAAACCTTGCCCCATCTAGGTTGCCGTCCGGCCCGCGAGGCGCGGGCTCTTGCCATGCCATTTCCCAAGGGAGGGATGACTAGGTGCGCAACTCAAGTCGCCGGCTGCTGTGGCTGCCGGTGATTCTCGTCACCTTGTCGCTGGTGGCCGCAGCATGCGGCGACGACCCAGAGCAAATCGAGCAGGAGAGCGTCTCGGGTTCGGTGAATGTCTCGGGTTCGTCGACGGTTGAGCCGATCTCGATCCGGGTGGCCGAACTGTTCGAGGACGTCGCCCCTGACGTGTCGGTGACCGTGGACGGCCCCGGTACCGGCGACGGCTTCAAACTGTTCTGCGCGGGCGACACCGACATCTCCGACGCCTCCCGCCAGATCAAGGACTCCGAGAAGGAGGCCTGCTTCGAGGCCGGCATCACCAACATCGTCGAGCTCAAGGTGGGTGTCGACGGCATCGCGGTGATGACCAGCGCCAACAACGGCGCCGTCGAGTGCTTGAGCTTCGAGCAGCTCTTCGACCTCATCGGCCCCAACGGCGAAGGCACCAGCACCTGGGCCGAGGCCTCTGCGGGCCTGCCCGACGCGCCCCTTGACATCTTCGGCCCCGGCGAGGAGTCCGGCACCTTCGACTCGTTCGTCGAGATCGTCCTTGAGGACCTCGCCGAAGAAGCAGGCGTGGACGCCACCACCCGCACTGACTACAGCCCCTCCGGCGACGACAACGTCATCCTGCAGGGCATCGGGTCCAGCGACACCAGCCTGGGCTGGGTCGGCTTCGCCTTCACCATCAACGCGGCCGGCGTGAAGCTGCTCGAGGTCGACGGCGGCGACGGATGCGTGGCGGCCACCCCCGACGCCATCGCCTCCAACGAGTACCCCGTCAGCCGGGACCTGTGGATCTACGTCGACGCCGACAAGGCCGCCGCCAACCCCGCCGTGGTCGCCTACGTCGACTTCTACGTCTCCGACGCCCTCAGCCAGGCCGTCAGCGAGGTCGGCTACGTGCCCCTCACCGACGCAGCCCGCGCCGAGACCGCTGAGCGTTGGCATGGCCGCACCCTCATCAGCTAGAACACCGGGCGGCCAAACCCGGATCTCGCTCCGGAAGATCCCTCCACAGCCATGACCGACACGAGCGTCGAACACCCAGAGCTTCTGACCGTTGATCAGCTTCAGATCGCGCCTTCCCGCAGGCACCGCGAAGTGATCATCCGCTACAGCCTGGTGTTGACGGCGCTCGTGTCGGTTCTGGTGAGCGCACTGATCGTGTGGAGCTTGCTGCGTGAGGCCTGGACCTTCATCACCCAGGTGGTGTGGGCCGACACTTGGGGACAGCAGGGATGGTTCCCCCGGCGGGGCCTCTACGACATTCCCACCATCGTCGTCCCCTCATTGATCGTCACCGGAATCGCCATGGTGGTGGCCGGACCGCTGGGGCTGGGCGGCGCGGTGTACCTGTCGGAGTACGCCAACCGGAGGGTGCGGTCCTGGCTGAAGCCCGCGCTGGAGATCCTGGCCGGGATCCCGTCGGTCGTGCTGGGCTTCTTCGCGCTCACCTGGATCGCGCCCAACCTGGTGGGGCGCATCGGCAAGAGCACGTTCCTGGTGCTGGGCGCGGTGATCCTGCTCGGCTACGCGGCGTCATCTGCAGGGATCGCCCGGAACAAGATCAAGCAGTACCGCAACGGAGTGGCCGATCCCTCGGCCCGCATCGGCGCGGTGGCGTCAATAGCAATGCTGGTCGTCGTCTTCGCCCTGGCGCTGGCCTGGACCCTCAATGTCTGGCTGGACTTCGCCCCCAACAGCGCCGGATCGCTGGCCGCGGCCGGCATCGGCGTGGGAATCCTGACGATCCCGCTGGTGGCCTCCATCTCCGAAGACGCCATGGCCGCAGTGCCCGGCTCGCTGCGCGAGGCATCCGCGGGGCTCGGGGCCCGCAAGATGACCACAGCCACCACGGTCGTGCTGCCCGCGGCCATCTCCGGCATCGTGGCGGCCTTCATCGTGGCCGTCTCCAGGGCCATGGGCGAGACGATGGTGGTCTTCTTGGCCGGCGGCGCGGCCGACGCGGCCCGGTTCACCGACTCCCCCTTCGAGGGTGGCCTGACCATGACCGCGGCCATGGCCTCGCTGGCCTCGGGCACCGACAGCGTCGTGGGCGAGGGCCTCACATTCCAGAGCCTCTACTTCGTGGGCCTGCTGCTGTTCCTGATCACTTTGAGCCTCAACATCGTCGCCTCCCGCTTCGTGTCGAAGGTCCGCGAGGCCTACTAGTGAGGCGTAACGAGCAATGATCAGCCGCCTCTCAGACGACAAGTC
>JAKZWH010000186.1:0-9670 GCA_047515615.1 Acidimicrobiales bacterium
AAGTCGCCCATCGACACTCCCCCCGACGACAGCACCGCGTCGCATTCCGCCGCGCCGGCCCGGAACGCCCTGGAGATGTCGTCGGGGCGGTCGGGGGCGATCCCCAGGTCCACCCCCTCGAAGCCGGCCTCCGACACCAGCCCCAGCAGCGTGCGGCGGTTGGTGTCGCGGATCTGGCCCCTCCGAAGCGGTCCGGGCGTGTCCGCGAGCTCGTTACCGGTGGACAGCACGCCCACCCGGGGCCGGCCGTGGGCCGCGACCTCGTAGGCGCCCACCGCGGCCAGCAGGCCGACCCGGCCCGGCGTCACCACGATGCCGGCCTCGAGCACCCGCTCCCCGGCGGCGACGTCCTCGCCGGGATGGCGAACGTGGTTGCCGGCCTTGACAGAAGCCTCCACCCTGACGCGGTCGGTGGCGCCGCCGGCCGGGCTGGTCAGCTCCACCTTCACCACCGCGTCCGCACCGGGCGGGATGGGCGCCCCCGTCATGATGCGGGCCGCCTGGCCCGCCCCGACGTGCAGCAAGCCGTCGTCGCCGGCCCCGATGGTCCCAACGACCTCCAGCTCCACGGGTGCGCCGACGGTGTCGGCCGCCCTTACGGCGTAGCCGTCCATCGCGGTGTTGGCGAAGGCCGGAATCGGCTCGAGCGAAGTGACCGGTTCGGCCAGCACCAGGCCGAGCGCCTCCTCTAGCGGGACCTTGCGGGCGGGCAGCGCCTCGACCCGGGCCAACACGTGGCCCCGAGCCTCCTCCAGGGGGATCATCGCGGCCAGCCGGCGCCGCGTTGGCCGGACGCCGCCGGCTCGGCTCTTGCGGGGCGCGGAGTCACGCCTTCAGCCTCCGCTCGGTACCGCGCCACAGCCGCACGATATTGCCGTGGTGCCGCATGGCCATCACCCCCATCACCACCGCCGCCACGATCACCTCAGGCCCCGGCCAGCCGAGCACCAGGGCCAGCACCGGGTAGACGACGCCCACACTCAGCGAGCCGAGCGCGGCCACCCTGGTCAGGCGAGCCACGCCGAAGAACACCACCACGCAAACCGGCCCGATGATCGGGTCGAGCACCAGACCGCCGCCGCCCGCGGTCGCCATCCCCTTGCCGCCCCGGAACCGCCTCAGGACCGGCCACACATGGCCCGCCACCGCGCCGATCCAGGCCGCCATCGCCTCGGGCCGGTCCCACAGCAGAAGGGCGACGCCGACCGGGAGGGCGCCCTTGGCCATGTCGCCGAGGGCCACCGCGACGCCGGCGCGGCGGCCGCCGATGCGGTAGATGTTGGTGGCCCCCGGGTTGCCCGAGCCCTCGCTGGTGGGGTCGTGGCCGATCTTGTGTCCAACCAGCACCGCGGTGGGGAACATCCCCGCCGCGTAGGCAACGCCGAAGGCCACAACCATCCACACCGACACGCAAGCATCGTAGATGCGGCTGGGCGAGTGTGCCGGAGCGGAAAGACCCTGCAGGGGTGCGGTGTCGCCGTTTCGAGGCGGCGTTATCCTTCGCCGCTGTGCCGATGTACGACTACCGATGCGAGCGCTGCTCCACGCAGTTCGAGATTAGGCAGTCGTTCAGCGACGAGGCGCTGACGGTGTGTCCGGCCGAGGTTGCGCCGGCCGGGTGCGTCGCGCCGGGCGAGGGTCCGCTCAAGAAGGTGTTCAGCGGGGTGGCCATCTCCTTCAAGGGGGACGGCTTCTACAAGAACGACCACGGCGCCAACGCCCAGGGCCGCCGCGAGGAGCGAGAGTCGGACTCCTCGAAGGACTCGTCCACCAAGGACTCATCGCCTTCGAAAGACTCGTCGACCAAGGACTCGTCGTCTTCCAAAGACTCTTCGACCAAGGACTCATCCTCCTCGGGCGCGAGTTCCGATGCCCGACGAGCGAAGACCGACGCCGGCACCTCGACGCCCACCTCGTAGCGTCCCGACCGCTCGTCGCGACCCGCGACCAACCGTCGCCGCCGAGGCTGCGGCTCGTCGCTTCTGGCGACCGTCCCCGCCGGTTCGGGGCATCCCGGGCCCAGGGGACAACCCAACGCCCGACGGACCGCGCTCGGTCGTTCACCAGGAGGCTCGATGTCGCCCGCCAGACCAGTCGTAGATGGCCTCGATGCGCCCCATCCGCACCCAGGGCCGTTCCGCAGTTCCCCGCCGCCCGCCAGACCGTCCGCACGCAGCAGCCGCAGCGCGACCGGGCGGCTTCAGACCATGCTGTATCGCCATCGATGGCTTCGCTGGGCTGCCGCGGGCGCGGCGGCGCTGGCAGTTCTCGCCGCCCTCAGCGACGACCCCTCCGGCCCGACTCCGGCAGAGACGGCGACCCCGCCGCCCGGGCCGGCAGGCCTGCTTCCGCCTCACACCCGCGGCGTGCCCGTGCCCGTCGACAGCGCGGTGTTCGCGGTGGGCGACGCGGTGGATGTCCATGCGATACTCGACGGCGCCGCGGTCGTGCTGGGGGCGCCGGTGGTCGAGACCGGCGAAGGCGAGGTGGTCGTGGCGGTGCCCGCCGAGCAGGTGGACGCCACCGTCGATGCGCTCACCACGGGGGGCGTGATCCTGGTTCTCGTCCCCCAGCCGGCGTCGACGACTCCTGGTTGAGCGAGATTCCTGGGGCCAACGACCCCAAGGCCCTACCTCGCAAGGATCTCAGTGACGGCTATTGCGGTGACGGCGACAGGAGGCGTCAGCGCCAGGATGTGGCCGCCAGGGCGAGCACAGCGCATCCGGCCAGCACCCGATACAGGACGAAGGGCCGCAGACCCACCCGAGCCACAATCTGCGTGGTGCCCCACACCGCCGCCCACCCGGTGACCATCGACGATCCCGCACCCCACACCATCGCCGGCCACAGAGACGATCCGACGCTGAGCCCGAATAGGCCGTAAACGCCGGCACCGGCAATCACCGGGAGGCTCATCAGAAAGGCGAGCCGCACCGCCGCCTCGCGGTCGTATCCGAGGGCCCGGGCGAAGGTCATCGTCACACCGGAGCGCGACACCCCCGGCTGCAATGCCAGTGCCTGGCCGGCGCCCATCACCAGGGCATGGCCGATTCCGAAGTCCTGCTTGACCCGCCGCTCCGCCAGCCGATCGGACGCGCCCAGCAGCAGCCCGAAGACGATCAACGCGACCGCCACCGACACGACCCCGCCCGAGCCCCGCAGAGCTTCGCCCGCGACCACACCCACCACGCCCGCCGGCACGGCCGACACCACCAGGGCCCAGCCGATACGGCCGTCGGGCCCGAGCGGCCCCCGGCCCAGCACCGGCGCGAGCGCCGACCCGGCGTAGGTGGCGATGTCTCGGCGAAGATAGGCGGCTGCGCCGATCAGCGTGCCGACATGCACGGCTACGTCGAAGGCGGTCGCGGCTTCCCCCGACAGCTCGTCCCAGCCGAGCAGCCAGCGGACCAGGACCAAGTGGCCGCTGGAGGAGACCGGCAGGAACTCCGAGAGGCCCTGCACGATGCCCAGGACGATCGCGTGGAGGATCGGCACCGCCGTTGAGGCTACGGCCCGGACCGGGATGCGTGCCGGGAGGGGCCGCCCGGCGTCAGGACCTGCACGCGGCGAGGCTCACGTACCGGACATGGTCACGTCGGCAATGGCGAGAGTCACCCCGGCCGCGCTCATCGGCAGCCACTCCAGGTCCGAGCCCACGTCGGTCACATCCAGCAGCAGACGCTGGATGGTGCTCGCGATGGTCACCTCCCTTATCGGCTCGGCCGTCTCGCCGCCGCGTATGCGCAGGCCCTCCGCTCCTACCGAGAAGTCGCCCGACACCGCGTTCACGCCGCTGTGCAGGCCGGTGACCCCCTGCACGAGCAGGCCGTCGTCGATGTCCGCCACGATCTCGGGCTGGGAGCGTGTCCCGGGGGTGAGCCGCAGGGCGTGGGCGCCGACGCCGGGCGTGCCCTTGAACCCGCCCCTGACCGCCGAGCCGGTGGAGGAGACCCCGGCCCGCCGGGCCGTGTAGGTGTCGTAGAGGAAGGCCTGAAGCACGCCTTCGGTGATCAGCGGGATGCGACGGGTGGCCAGGCCCTCGGCGTCGATGGCCGAGGCGGTGAAGGCGTCAGGGTCGGTGGCGTCGTCGACGAGCGTCAGCGACGATGCCCCGACCGCTTCGTGCAGCCGGTCCGCGAACAGCGAACGGCCCTTGAGCACCGCGTCGCCGCTCAGGGTCGCGCCCACGATGCCGAGGAGCCGGGCCGTGACGTACGGGTCCAGGACCACGGTCAGCCGGCGGGTGGGGGCCTTGGCCGCGCCGAGCAGCCGCGTGGCCCGCTCGGCCGCGTCGGTGCCGGCCGTCTCCGCCGACAGCTCGCCGGGATGCCGGCCGACCGAGAAGCCGAAGCCGGTCTGGGTGTCGTCCCGCTCCGTCGCCAGGCTGTACGCGGCCAGATAGCAGCCCGTCTCCCGGGCGGTGGCGGCCACGCCGCGCGACGTGGCCACCGCGGACTCGTAGACCGAGTCCGCGTACTCGGCCGACTCCACCCCGGTCACCCGAGGGTCGGCGGCCAGGGTGGCCCGCTCCAGCTCCAGTGCCAGCGCCACCTTGTCCTCGGTCGCGAACTCGGCCAGCTCCGAGCGGTAAAGGTCCAAGGGCGCGGGCGCCACACCGTCGGGCTCGGCCACGCCCGCGAACTCGTCGGCGCTGCCGAAGCGGGAGTTGTCCAGCGCCTCCTCGAAGGTCTCGCGCAACGTCTCGTCGTCGAGGGTCGCGGCGTAGGCGAAGCCCTGCCGCCCGTCCCGCACAACCCGCACGCCGATTCCCTGCGACGTCGCCGCCGTGAGCGACTCGACCTCGCCCTCGTAGGCCCGCACCTCGGTCTCGCGCTCGTGGGCCACGAAGGCTTCCACGTCGAAGCCGGCGCCGGCCCAACCGGCGACCCGCTGCGCGATCTCCAGCAGGCTCGCGCTCACGCGGCGGTGCCGCCCGGCTCGGTGATCTCCAGCAGGCTCGGGATCACGCGGCGGTGCCGCCGACGGTGAGCGCGGTCACCCGCAGCGTCGGCGTGCCGTCGCCCACGGGGACGCCCTGGCCGTCCTTGCCGCAGGTTCCCGGCGACCCCATGGCGAAGTCGTTGCCGAGAGCGTCTATCCGGGTAAGCACCTCCGGGCCGTTGCCGATGAGGTTGCCCTCCCGGATGGGCGCGGTGATCCGACCGTTCTCGATCAGGTAGGCCTCGGTCATGCCGAACACGAAGTCGCCGGTGGCGGTGTTCACCTGGCCGCCGCCGAGCTGCGCCACGTACACGCCGTGGGGCGTGTCCGCCACGATGTCGTCGGGGTTGGCGTCGCCGTTGCCGATGTAGGTGTTGGTCATGCGCACCATGGGCAGGTGCTGGTAGCTCTGGCGGCGCCCGTTGCCGGAGCTGGCTCGGCCCTCCTTGCGGGCCCGGAGCCGGTCCCACATGTAGTCGGTCAGCACCCCGTCGGCGATGAGGACGTTGCGAGCCGCGGGCTTGCCCTCGTCGTCGATGCCGTAGTGGCCCCACTCCCCCGCCATGGTGCCGTCGTCCACCAGCGTCACCATCGGCGCGGCCACCCGCTCGCCGATGCGCCCGGCGAACACCGAGGCCGACTTGGCCACCAGGTCGGCCTCCAGGCCGTGCCCGCAGGCCTCGTGGAACAGCACCCCGCCGCCTCCGGGACCGACCACCACCGGCATCTCGCCGCTGGGCGCGGGCCGGGCGGTGAGCTTGGTGAGGGCCCTGCGGGCGGCCCGGCGGGCCATCTCCTCCACGTCGTAGAGGTCGAAGAGCTCGAAGCCGGCGGTGCGGCCCGCCGACTCGCGGCCGGTCTGCATGCCGGTGTCGCCGGTGGCCACGCACGACACCGAGAACAGGGTGCGCACCTGGTCGTCGCTGGTGAACAGCCCGTCGCTGTCGGCCACGAGGATGCGGCGGCGGCCGTCGCCGTACCGGGCCGACACCTGGGTGATGGCCGAGCCCGCGGACCGCGCTGCGGCGTTGGCCGCGGTGAGCAGCGCCACCTTCGTGGACTTGGGCACCTCCTCGGGGGGCACCCGCACGGTGAGCGGCCGGGGCACGTCCAGCGCCGACACCTCGACGACGCGTCTGGCGCCGCCTGATCGCCGGGCTGCGGCCGCGGCCGCGCCGGCCGCGGCGGCCAGGCCGGCCTCGCTCAGGTCCGCGGTGTGGGCGAACCCGGTGGTTTCGCCCACGACCACCCGGATGCCGGCACCCCGGTCCCGGCCCGAGACGACCTCCTCGACCCGGCCGTCGTCGAGGATCGCCGACGTCGAGCGCCTGTCCTCCGCGAAGATCTCGGCGAAGTCCGCTCCTGTGCGCATCGCGGCGGCAAGCGTTTGGTTCACAAGGTCGGCGTCGAGCATGACCGACTATTGTAACGCGATGGCTTCGGGAGCCGCCGACGTTGACGCCAGCGGCGACACGGAGTCGGGCGAGGATTCGTTGACCGACCCCGAGGGCCTCGCACGCTCTATCGGTGACAGGCTGCACTGGTGGAGCGAGGTCGCCATCATCGGCGCGTTCTACGGCGTCTACACGCTGATCCGCAACCAGTTCGGGTCCGAGCTGGGCAGCTCCGTCAAGCAGGCAGCCATCGACAACGCCTACGACGTGATCGCGCTGGAGCGGGCCGTTCACCTCTTCGGCGAGAAGGGCCTCCAGGACCTGTTCATCGAATGGGACCACTTCATCCAGTTCTGGAACATCTTCTACGGGTTCTGCCACTTCGCGGTGGCCATCGGCGTGATGGCCCTGCTGTTCCTGCGCCACCCGGTGCGTTACGGGGTGCAGCGGACGGTGCTGGCCATCACCACCGCGCTGGCGCTGATCGGCTTCGCCCTCTACCCCCTGATGCCGCCCCGCCTGCTCAACGACTGCGGCCCCTTCGGCGCCTGCGACCTCAAGTACGCCTACGTCGACACCCTGGTCGACCTGGGCGGGTTCTGGTCGTTCAACTCCAGCGCCATGATGGACCTCTCCAACCAGTACGCGGCCATGCCCAGCCTGCACATCGCCTGGGCGGTGTGGTGCGTGGTGGCCGCGGGGCCGGTGCTGCGACGGCGCTGGACGCGCCTGACCCTGCTGGCCTATCCCTGGCTTACACTGTTCGGTGTGATGGTCACCGCCAACCACTACTGGATAGATGCCGTGGGAGGCTTGCTGGCGGTAGCCGTCGCCCACCCGGCGGGAGTGCTGCTGGCCCGCAGGCTGCCACCCTGGCTCGCGCCCTCGCCGGCGTGATCCGCCCCGGCACAGGAGGAACTGCGATGAGGCTCGAAACGCTCACTGGCCCCGACGACCTGCGGGAACGCTCCTACGAGGAGCTCGAGGATCTCTGCCAGCAGATCCGCTCCAGGATCATCGAGGCGGTGTCCGCCCGGAGCGGGCATCTCGGGTCCAATCTCGGCGCGGTGGAGTTGACGGTGGCGGTGCACCGCGTGTTCCGCTCGCCCCACGACGTGATCCTTTGGGACACCGGCCACCAGGCCTACGTCCACAAGATGCTCACCGGGCGCTCCGCCGACTTCGACAGCCTGCGCACCTCCGGGGGGATGTCGGGCTACCCGTCCCGCGCGGAGTCGCCCCACGACTGGATCGAGAACAGCCACGCCTCCACGGTGCTGTCCTACGCCCACGGCATGGCCACCGCCTTCAAGGCGTTCGACGCCCGGCGCCGGGTCGTCGCGGTGGTAGGCGACGGGGCCCTGACCGGCGGCATGGCCTTCGAGGGCCTCAACAACATCGGTCACAGCGGCCGCAACGTGGTGGTGGTCCTCAACGACAACGGCCGCAGCTACGCGCCCACCGTCTCGCGGCTTAGCGAGAGCCTGGTGCGCTTCCGGTCCAACCCCAAGATCATGCGCCGCCAGGACCGCCTCGAGGAGGTGGCCGAGCGCATCCCTTGGGTGGGCGAGACGCTCCAGCGCGGGATGAAGATGTCGAAGGCCGCCCTGCGCGAGCTCTGGGACTCGGCCGGCTTCTTCGAGAACCTCGGGCTGCGCTACCTGGGGCCCTTCGACGGCCACAACATCGCCAGCCTCGAGGAGGCCCTCTCCAACGCCGCCGAGTTCGACGGACCGGTCGTGGTCCATGTGCTCACCCAGAAGGGACGGGGCTACGGCCCGGCCGAGGACGACCAGGTCAAGCACATGCACGACGTCGGCAAGGTGAAGCCTGGCACCTACACCGGCTTGTTCTCCGAGATGATGGTGAAGCTGGGCGGGCTTCACCCCGAGGTGGTGGCCATCACCGCGGCCATGCCCGACTCCACCGGCCTGCTGCCGTTCCGGGAGCACTTCGGCGACCGATGCATCGACGTGGGCATCGCCGAGCAGCACGCGGTCACCTCGGCCGTCGGCATGGCCATGGGAGGGCTGCGGCCGTTCTTCGCGGTGTACAGCACGTTCCTGAGCCGGGCCTTCGACCAGATCAACCTGGACTGCGGACTTCACCGGGCCCCGGTGGTGTTCTGCATCGACCGGGCCGGGATCACCGGAGAGGACGGGCCGTCGCATCACGGGATCCTCGACATGGTGCTGCTCTCGAAGGTTCCGGGCATGCGGGTGCTGGCCCCGTCGTCGCTCCAGGAGCTGGAGCGGATGATGCTCGACGCCATGGAAATGACCGACGGCCCGGTCGCCATCCGCTGGCCCAAGACCGCGGCCCGCAGCGTCGGCAAGGACGAGGTGGGCTCGGGGCTGCGGGCGCGCCAGGCCCGCGCCGGCGACGGCCGGCTGTGCCTGATCGGCGTGGGCAAGATGTTGGAGGCCTGCGAGCAGGCCGCCGAGCTCCTAGCGGCCGAAGGGGTGGACGCCACCGTCTGGGATCCCCGGGCTGTGAGCCCGCTGTGCGACGAGATGCTCGCCGACGCGGCCCGCCACGAGATGGTGGTGACCGTCGAGGACGGACTGCGCACCGGGGGCGCGGGCGCGGCGATGCGCGACGCGCTGATGGAGTCCGCCGACGCCGCCGGGCGGACCGCCCCCAGGGTGCGCGTGCTCGGGGTGCCGCTCGAGTACCTGCCGCACGGCAAGGCCGACGCCATCCTGGCCGATCTGGGCCTCGACGCCACCGGTATCGCGGCGACCGTCAAGTCAGAGCTGCTGTAGTCCACCGGTCCCGCTGCAGGCCTCCGGTGGAGGCCTCGGGGCTAGCTGAAGTAGGGGTTCTCCCCGGCGGTGTGGTCGGTCATGTCGACCACCTCGGTCACCTCGGGGATGGCCTCCATGATGGCCCGCTTGATCCCGTCGGACAGGGTGGCCTGGCTCATGGAGCAGCCCTGGCAGCCGCCGCCCATGGTCACCACGACCGAGTCGTCGTCATGCACCTCCACCAGGCTGGCATAGCCACCGTGCGAGGCCAGAGCAGGGTTGATGCTCACATCGAGCAGCTGCTGCACCTTCTCGGCGATCCCGCCGGTCAGCTCCAAACTGTCCATGTCGCCCAGGGGGTTGGGGCGGTTGGGGTTGCGAATCAGCAGTCCGCCCTGACCGGGCACCGCGGGCACGTCCAGGGTGGAGCCCCGGAGCTGGCTGACGCTGGCGTCGGGCACGATCACCGTAAGGCCGCCCGAGGTGTGGACGTGGTCGTCGCCGACAGCCTCCGACACCGGGTCGAGGGCCAGGTCGTAGGTGTAGTCGATGCCGGCGGTGCCGGTCACCTCGACTCGCAGCCCCAGC
>JAKZWH010000187.1:0-3077 GCA_047515615.1 Acidimicrobiales bacterium
GTGGCCGAGGCGGCCGCCGCCGGCGCCCGGGTGATGTGCTTCCAGGAGCTGTTCTACGGCCCGTACTTCTGCCAGGTCCAGGACACCGAGTTCTACTCCTACGCCGAGGCCATTCCCGACGGGCCGACCACCAAGCGCTTCCAGGAGTTGGCGGCCAAGCACGAGATGGTGCTGGTGCTGCCCATGTACGAGCGGGAGAAGGCCGGGTTCCTCTACAACACCGCGGCGGTGATCGACGCCGACGGCACCTACCTGGGCAAGTACCGCAAGACCCACATTCCCCAGGTGAAGGGCTTCTGGGAGAAGTTCTATTTCCGTCCCGGCAACCTGGGATACCCGGTGTTCGAGACGGCGGTCGGCACGGTGGGCGTGTACATCTGCTACGACCGCCACTTCCCCGAGGGCTGGCGTGCGCTGGGACTGGCCGGAGCAGAGATCGTGTTCAACCCGTCGGCCACCAGCCGGGGGCTCTCCGCGTATCTCTGGCAGCTCGAGCAGACCTCCGCCGCGGCGGCCAACATGTACTTCGTCGGGGCCATAAACCGGGTCGGGATCGAGCCGCTGGGCGACAATGACTTCTACGGCACCTCGTACTTCGCCAACCCGAGGGGGCGGTTCGTGGACGGCACCGCGTCGGACCAGACCGAGGAGCTGCTGGTGCGCGACCTCGACCTCGACCAGATCGATGAGGTCCGGTCACAGTGGGCCTTCTACCGGGACCGCCGGCCCGACCTCTACGGCGCCCTGACCGCTCCCTGACCTCCGCGCTCCCGACGCGCACACCCTCCAGACCCCCGGAAGGAGACGAAGATGACGACATTGATCAAGGGAGGCACCGTCGTGACCGCGACCGGCGCGGATCCCGCCGAGGTGCTCATCGACGGCGAGAGGATCGAGGCGGTGCTGCGCCCCGGCAGCGCCATCGCCGCCGCGGCCGAGCAGGGCGCAGAGGTCATCGACGCCACCGGCAGGCTTGTCGTGCCCGGCGGGGTGGACGTCCACACCCACATGGAGCTTCCCTTCGGCGGAACGTTCGCCTCCGACACCTTCGAGACCGGCACCAGGGCCGCGGCTTGGGGCGGCACCACCACCATCTTGGACTTCGCGGTGCAGAAGTACGGCGAGAACGTTCGGGAGTGCCTCGACGCCTGGATGGCCAAGGCCGAGGGCAACTGCGCCATCGACTACGGCTTCCACATGATCATCGGCGGCGTCGACAACGACTCGCTCAAGGAGATGGACCTGCTGGTCAACGAGGGCATCACCAGCTTCAAGCTGTTCATGGCCTATCCGGGGGTGTTCCTCGCCGACGACGGCCAGATCCTGAGGGCCATGCAGCAGGCCGCTGGCAACGGTGGGCTCGTCATGATGCACGCCGAGAACGGCCTGGCCATCGACGTGCTCGCCGAGCAGGCCTTCGAGCGGGGAGAGATCAGCCCGGTCACCCACGGATACGTGCGCCGCAAGGAGCTGGAGTCCGAGGCCACCCACCGGGCCATCCAGCTGGCCCGGGTGGGCGCGTCACCGCTCTACATCGTCCACCTGTCGGCCAAGGAGGCCCTCGAGCAGGTGGCGATGGCCCGCGACACCGGCATGAACGTGTTCGCCGAGACGTGCCCGCAGTACCTGCACTTCAGCCTGGAGGAGCACCTCGGCCGGCCCGGCTTCGAGGGCGCCGCCTACGTGTGCTCCACGCCGATCCGCTCCCGGGCCGAGGGCCATCAGGACGAGCTGTGGAAGGGCCTGCGCACCAACGACTTGGCCGTGGTGTCCACCGACCACTGCCCGTTCTGCATGAAGGAGCAGAAGGAGCTGGGCCTGGGGGACTTCCGGGCCATCCCCAACGGCATCGGCGGCGTCGAGCACCGCATGGACATGATCTACCAGGGCGTGGTCACCGGAGAGATCGGCCTGGCCCGCTGGGTCGAGCTGTGCGCCACCACCCCGGCCCGCATGATGGGCCTGTACCCCCGCAAGGGGGTCGTCGCGCCCGGATCCGACGCCGACATCGTGGTCTACGACCCGAACAAGCAGTGGACCATCAGCGTCGACAACCACCACATGAACATCGACCACTCCGCGTACGAGGGCATCCAGGTGACCGGCCATGTCGACACCGTGCTCTCCCGGGGCCGCAAGATCATCGACGACGGCCAGTACCTGGGCCGGGCCGGCGACGGCCAGTACCTGCGGCGGGGCCTCTGCCAGTACCTGCAGTGACCTCGCGCCCGGCGAGACCGCGGCTGTTGACCTTCACCCCGAACACAACCGAAAGAGGAGACGTCCCGTGGAGACGATTCACCACTACGTGAGCGGAGCGACCCTCGCCTGCCAGTCGGGCCGGACCCATCCGGTCTTCAATCCCGCCACCGGTGAGCAGACCGCGGCGGTCGGACTGGCCGGCGTCGAAGAGGTCGACGCCGCGGTGGCGTCGGCCAAAGCCGCGTTCGAGGGCTGGCGGAACACTTCGCTGGCGGCGCGCACCAAGCTGTTGCACTCCCTGCGCAACGTGGTCGAGGCCAACGCATCCGAGATCGCCGCTCGCCTGACCGCGGAGCACGGCAAGGTCCACTCCGACGCGATGGGCGAAGTGGCCCGGGGACTGGAGAACATCGAGTACGCCTGCGGCCTGGCCGAACTGCTCAAGGGCAGCTACAACTCCCAAGCCTCAAGCGGCGTCGACGTCTACACGGTGCGCCAGCCCCTCGGGGTGGTGGCCGGCATCACACCGTTCAACTTCCCGGCGATGGTGCCGCTGTGGATGGTCCCCAACGCGGTGGCGTGCGGCAACACCTTCGTGCTCAAACCGTCTGAGCGCGACCCCTCGGCGCCCCGCCTCATGGCCGAACTGTTCGGTGAGGCCGGGTTCCCGCCCGGTGTGCTCAACGTGGTGAACGGCGACAAGGTGGCCGTGGACCGGCTGCTGGCGCACCCCGACGTGAAGGCGGTCAGCTTCGTCGGATCCACCCCCATCGCCCGCTACGTCTATGAGACGGGGACCTCAGCCGGCAAGAGGGTGCAAGCCCTCGCCGGAGCCAAGAACCACATGGTGGTGCTGCCCGACGCCGACATCGATC
>JAKZWH010000188.1:0-3231 GCA_047515615.1 Acidimicrobiales bacterium
ACCGTGGGCGCGCGACACGGCTGGCGGGGAGCGGCGGAACAGCAGGATCCAGCATGTCCCCGCGGCGGCAGGAAACATGTACCACGCCGCTCCCACCCACGCGGGGGGCACGCCCGGCACCCACCCGCCGTATCCCCCGACTAGCTCGGCCAAGCGGAAGCCCGACAGGCGAGAGCCCGCCGCATCGAGCCATACCGCGAACCCCGAGCAGGCGAGAATCGCCGCGCCCGCTGCGACCGAGATGGCGGCCCACACTCCGCGTATCCGCGTCCGATCATGCCGAGTGCCGTCATTCACTCTTCGGTCAGGCCCGGTGCCTTTCGGCGCTGGGCCGCTCAGCCTCCGGGCTGCCAGATCATCAAGACGAGCTGCACGATGAACAGGATCGACAGCAGGGCCGAACCCGCCTCCAGGCGCCTGTCGGTGCCCGCAGACGCGCCCCCGGCGCCCTGCGCTTTCAGGGCGGGCCTGATCATGCCGTGCAGGATCCCGTTCATCGCCACCCAGATCACGATGGCGGCGATCACCCATCCCTCGGTCATCGAGATCGCGTCCTCGGACATCTCGATCAGGGCGATGCCGAGCAAGCCGGCCACGATCAGCGCAGGCCCGTACAGGCGGCGCGCGTTGGCCGCCATGGCCACAACCAAGTGCTGATGCCCGGTGCCGTCCGCTGACCGCAACTGCTTGCGCAGCAGCGGATGGACGAACACCGGGGCGAGAGCCACCAGCACGGTGAGAATGTGGAGCAGTTCGACGATGTTGTATGCCGTGGTTCCGGCAGCAAGGACCATGCGCGCACTCTAGCCGCGGGGCGGTCCGCTCAACGGAGCATCCCATGATCCGCCCGAATCGGCATGGCGCCGCCGACTCCTAGCATGGTGAACGTGCCCGACAGCGCCGCCGCGACCGATGCCCCCCATGCCGGTCTCGTTCTCGACAGGGCCGGACTGGCCGAGCGGGCCGGCGTCCCCGCCTTCGTCGTTGATCTGGTGATCGGCGCCGGACTGCTCACGCCCCTGGACAACGGCTCCGACGGCGAGCGTTTCGGCTTCGACGACGTCGAGATGCTGGTAGCGGCCCGCACCCTCGTCGGAGAAGGAGTGGCCGTAGAGGAGTTGGCCGCTCTCGCCATGCGCCACGCCACCAACGTGGAGAACCTGATCGAGGATGCAATCGACCTGCTCAAACGCCACTTCGACCGGGAGGGCCGCGACAAGGCCGCGCTTGTCGCCAGCGTGAACCGGCTCGTCCCGGTGGCCACCAAACTCGTCGTCGGCCACTTCGAGAAGACGCTCTGGGCTTTGGCGATGGCCCGCATCGGAGACGACCCTGCCCGAACCGCCGGAGCCATCGTCGTCAAAGCCCGGCGCGTCGACGGGCGCCTCGATCCCCTCGCTGCCTACGCCGCGGCCGGAGCCGACCAGCAACGCAGCGTGTGGCTGCGCCCCGATGCCGGCATGGGTCTGGCCGCCATTGGAGTGGTCGAGGCCATCAAGCCGGTCGGCAGTGATCGCTTTTCGGCTGCGTCAGCGGCCCGGGCGGTGCTCGCAGCCCGGATCCGGCGTGATGCGACCCCTGATGCGCCCGCGCCCGTGCTGGTGGGCGGGTTCTCGTTCACGCCCACAGGCGACCGCTCGGGCGACTCCAGCCCGTCCGACGGCGATGCCGAGCAGGACCTGCATCGGGGTCCGTGCTGGGATGGCTTCGGGGACTGCTGGCTGGTGCTGCCCGAGCTCACGGTGATCGACCGACCTGGCGGAACCTGGTTGCTGGCCGCCACCCGGGTCGGACCCGACGGTGACGAGGCTGGCGCCGCGGCCGAGCTCGAACGGCGGTTGGAGGCCTTCGGGTCGGAGCCGCCCGCCGTCCCTTTCGCTGACGCGGTCACAGCCGGAGTGGCCAATGGCGACGGCGCCTGCGACCGGGACGACGAGTACCTGGCTCTCGTGACTTCCGCTGTGGACGCGATCGAGCGAGGCAAGCTCCACAAGGTGGTCCTGGCCCGCACGTTCGCCCTCGACGGCGAGCTGGACGTCGTCACCGTGCTGGACCGGCTGCGACGCCGCAATCCTGCTTGCGCGACCTTCGCGTTCACGGTTGGGGACACCACCTTCCTCGGGTCCACGCCCGAGGAGCTGGTCACTCTCGACGGCCCCCGGCTGCACACAACCGCCCTGGCCGGCACCGCTCCCCGCGGCGACAGCCCAGAGGCCGACGAGCGCCTCGCGTCCGGGCTGCTTGCGTCGGCCAAGAACCGCTCCGAGCACCGCTTCGTGGTGGACGGGATCACCGAGGCACTCACCGGTTTGGGGCTTGTCGACCCTGCCCCCGCCGAGCCCGGGCTCATGCGTCTCAACCGCCTCCAGCATCTGCGCACCCCTATCACCGCCCAGGTCCAGCGCCGACGCACCGGAGCCAGCGACATGGACGTGCTGCGAGCCGCGGGCGTGCTGCATCCCACCGCAGCCGTCGGCGGAGCCCCAACCGAGGCCGCGCTTGAGTTCATAGCCGGCCGTGAGGGCTTCGACCGGGGGTGGTACGCGGCCCCGGTGGGATGGTGCGACCTCGACGGCAACGGCGAAATGGATGTAGCGCTGCGCTGCGCGCTGACCGGGCCCGGCGGCACGCACCTGTTCGCGGGCGCCGGCATCGTCGTCGACTCCGACCCCGATGACGAGCTGGAGGAGACCGCGATGAAGCTCCGGGCCCTCCTGGACGTAATCGAAGAGCGCTGATCCGTGCCGGCCGTCGCCGAATCCGCGGCGCTTCAGTGAGCATCGTCCGCGCCCACTGATCGTGACCGAAACCGTCTACGACGTGGTAGCCGCCTTCGCGGCCCGGTTGGCCTCCCTGGGGGTGACCGACGCGGTGATCAGCCCGGGCTCGCGCTCCACTCCGCTGACCCTGTGCTTCCACGCCCAGCCCCGAATCAGCACCTGGATCCAGCTCGACGAGCGCTCTGCCGGGTTCTTCGCCCTTGGCCTGGGCCGCGCCACCGGACGGCCGGCCGTGCTCGTGTGCACCTCCGGCACCGCGGCGGCCAACTACCTCCCCGCGGTGGTGGAGGCGTCCCATGCGGGCATCGGACTGATCGTGTGCACCGCCGACCGCCCGCCCGAGCTGAGGGGCTGGGGCTCGCCGCAAACCATCGACCAGGTGGGCCTCTTCGGAACAGCCGTTCGCTGGAGCATCGACCTACCGGTGCCCGAGGAGGCCAGTCCCGGCGCC
>JAKZWH010000189.1:0-2606 GCA_047515615.1 Acidimicrobiales bacterium
GCGGCCGATGCCGGGATGCCGGTGCTCGGCATATGCCGGGGAGTGCAGGTGCTCAACGTGCACGGCGGGGGCACGCTGCACCAGCATGTGGCTCCCCACGCCTGCTTCGACCGGCCCCCAAACTCGGTGGCCCACCGGGTGGACCTGACCGTCGGGTCGCTGGTCGCTTCCATCTACGGGCCGTCAGTGCACGTGAACTCGCTGCACCACCAGGCCGTCGACAGGGTGGCCGACGGTTACGAGGTGACCGGCCGCAGTGACGACGGCACCATCGAGGCCCTGGAGTCGAGTGAGCGCGCCTGGCTGGGAGTGCAGTGGCACCCCGAGATGCTCGACTCCCGCGACTGCGACCCCGCCTTCACCTGGCTGGTGGGCGCCGCCTCGGGCTGACGAGTGCGGCTCAGCCTGAGGCTGACCGCTCCACGTGGCCGCCGCAGCCCACGCGCCTGGGCGCTGACAGCGCCGGGCTAGACGCCTGAGCGCTCCACGTGGCCGCCGTAGCCGACCGTGCCTGACACGCCCGCCGCGGAGCCGAGGCGGTGCAGCGGCACGGTGTTGTACGACGGCGATGGCGCGTAGGCCACCGGCAGACGCTTCACCCCGCCGAGGAAGTTGGATCGCAGGTAGTCGGGCCGGCCGTCGAGTTGGACGTCGGGCATCCGCCGGGCGATCTCCCGGAAGGTCAGGCGGATCTCCATCTTGGCCAGGCTGGTGCCCAGACAGTAGTGAGGACCGCCCCCGCCGAAGCCAACGTGGTCGTTGGGGGTGCGCTCGATGTCGAAGCGCCACGGATCCTCGAAGGCACGCGGGTCGCGGTTGGCGGCCACATACCACAGGACCAACTTGTCGCCCGCGGCGATCTTGACCCCGCCGATCTCGTAGTCGGACAGGGCCTGGCGGCGGAAGTACATGACCGGGCTGGCCCATCGCACGATCTCCTCCACCGCCGTCTCCATGTGGCGGTCGGGGTCGGATACGAACTTGTCCCACTGGTCGGGGAAGTCGAAGAAGGCCATCATCCCCCGGGTGATCGAGTTGCGGGTGGTCTCGTTGCCGGCCACGCACAGGACCAGGAAGAACATGTCGAACTCGAGCTCAGTGAGGGCCTCGCCGTCGATGTCGGCCGACAGCAGCGTGGTGACGATGTCGTCGGCGGGCGTGCTGCGGCGCTCCGTCTGGAGCTGGTGGGAGTAGTCGAACAGCTCGGCCGAGGCCCGGCGGATGTCGTCGCGGCTCTTGACGAACTCCGGGTCCTCGCTGCCGATCATCGCGTTGGTCCAGTCGAACACCCTGGCGCGGTCCTCGATGGGAACGCCCATCATCTCGGCGATGGCCTGCAGCGGCAGCTCGGCCGAGATCTCGCGCACGAAGTCGCAGCGGCCCTTCTCCACCACCTCGTCGAGGATGATGTCGGTGCGGTTCTGCAGGTAGTCCTCGAGCAGGCCGATCATGCGGGGGGTGAAGCCCCGGTTGACGAGCTTGCGGTAGCGGGTGTGGCGGGGCGGGTCCATGTCGATCAGCGTGTGGTCGCGCGAGAAGCCCGACACCCTGTCGCTCTGATCGGGATCGCGCATCTGCGTGCCGCTGTGGTTGGACGAGAACACATCGGCTCGACGGTTCACCTCCTTGACGTGGGCCTGGCGTGTGATGGCCCAGTAACCGGAACCCTTGTCCCCCTCGTCCACCCAGTGGATGCCAGGGTCGGTGTCTCGCAGCCCGGCCAGCGCGTCGTGGTGCTCCTGGCGCTGGAACATGTCGAAGTCCCACAGGTCGACGCCCGAGGCGGGGCATCGCCCGGCTCCGTGGTCGACGGGACAGCCTGTCAGTTCCTCATCAGTGATCGTCATGCTCGCACCTCGCTGGCGGGGAGCTCTCGGTCTTGCACCAGCCGCGTGCCCCGGGACGGCCGGTGGCCTAATTTATCTTCCTGGGAAGATACCTCAGATAGCATCCCCTCGCAACTCATCAGGATCGTGCCGGTTCCGGGCCAAGAGAGCGCCGAGCTGCGAGGTCAGCTGACGGTGCTGGTGGGAACCCCCGCCTGCGCGACGGAAGCCTCCACCAACGGCACCTCGTGGCGCTCGAGGGGGCGCATCCGCTCCTTGCGGGCCAGGGCCTTCTCGATATAGGGGGCCAACTCGTCAGCCTTGGCCGCCTCGCGCTCTTCGCGGCCGGCTGAGAACTCGACCAGCACATCTGATCCGAACAGGCGCAGGCTTCCGCAGATGTCTTCATGGCGGTTCTTGCCGCCCTGCTGCAGGAAGATCACATGGTCGATGCGGGCGTCCTCGGCCTCCTTGAGCCAGCGCACCGCGTCGGCAGGGGTGCCGATGGTGTCGGAGTAGTCGTCGCCGGCGTCCAGTGCGGCGGCCACCGCGTCCTGTTGCGCCGAGCCCCGCTGGGCCTCGTAGCGGTCCCAGATGTTTGAGTGGCCCGGGATGGTGTGGTGCACCACCAGCTGGCGCAGGGCGTAGGCGAAGAAGTGGAACCCGTCGAAGCCCCTTCGGATGGCCTCGGCCCGGTCTTCGTGCAGCGAGAAGCCGGTGACCACCGCGATGTTGGCGTTGACGCTGTGCCCCAGGGGCACGCACTCGTCGCTGCGGATG
>JAKZWH010000190.1:0-6737 GCA_047515615.1 Acidimicrobiales bacterium
ACGCTCTGGACCCGCCCGGCCGACAGCTGGGGCATCACCTTCTTCCACAACACCGGCGACACCTCGTAGCCGTAGAGCCGGTCGAGCATCCGGCGGGCCTCCTGGGCGTCCACCAGGCGCCTGTCGAGCTCCCGGGGCGAGGCGACCGCGGCGGAGATGGCGGACCTCGTGATCTCGTGGAAGACCATCCGCTTGACCGGCACCCGCGGGTTCAGCACCTCCATCAGGTGCCAGGCGATGGCCTCGCCCTCACGGTCCTCGTCGGTGGCCAGATACAGCTCGTCGGCGTCGGCCAGCAGGCTCTTCAGCTTGCGGACCTGCTGGCGCTTGTCGCTGCTGACCACGTACAGCGGCTTGAACCCGTTGTCCACGTCTATGCCGAGCCGGGCCCATGGCTCGGACTTGTACGCCTTGGGCACCTCGGCCGCCCGGCTGGGAAGGTCGCGGATGTGACCGATCGAGGACTCCACGACGTAGCCGGCTCCGAGATAGCCGGAGATCGTCTTCGCCTTGGCGGGCGACTCAACGATAACTAGGGCGTTGGCCATGGACTTCGAACCGATCCGACGGGCAGGCGCCCGTCAACAGCTTGGGACTCAGACAGGATAAGCAGCGGCGAACAAGGGTGGGGGAAGCTTCTTCGACCTGGCGGGGCCCGGCTCGACGGGCCGCCCCGCCACGCTGGCCAGAACCTAGTGCGCCGCCGCAGCGTCGTCTGCCGGTCGAGCGCGGCGAAGGATAGCGGCACCGATGAGGGCCGCGATGGTCGATGCGACCAGGATCCCGATCTTCGCCTGGTCGCGGATGTCGTGGGACTCGAACGCCAGGTTGGTGATGAACAGCGACACGGTGAAACCGATGCCGGCCACGGCGCCCACGCCCAGGATCTTGGTCCATGTGGCCCCCCGAGGCAGCTCGCAAAACCCGAGGCGCACCGCCAGCCACGTGAACGACCCTACGCCCACAAGCTTGCCGACCACGAGGCCCAGCACGACGCCGAGCGTGATCGGAGACCGCAGGGCCGCTTCCAGGGAGTCCGACGACAGCTCCACTCCGGCGTTGGCCAGCGCGAACACGGGGATGATCACAAAGCTGGTCCAAGGGTGCAGCAGGTCGGCGAGCCGGTCGGCCACCGCCACCCGCTCACGCACCTCGAAGGAGGCCCGCCGCACCGCCGGCGCGCTCAACGAGTCACCCTCGAACCACCTGGTCACCCTGTCGTCGAGCGTGCCCTCGCTCACCAGTGGCCGCGCCGGCGCAAGGATGCCCAACACGACCCCGGCGATGGTGGCGTGGATCCCGGACTCGAACACCGCGAGCCACAGCACCACTCCCACCAGCAGGTAGGCGGGCGTGAACCAGATGCGGGCGAGGCGCATGACGACCAACAGGACCACGATCAGGACCGCCGCCAGCAGCCAGTCCAGCGACAGGTCGTCGGTGTAGAACACCGCGATCACGGCAATGGCGCCGATGTCGTCCACGATCGCCAGCGTGAGCAGGAAGACCTTGAGGGAGTTCGAGACCCGCGGCCCCATCAGCGACAGCACCCCCACCGCGAAGGCGATGTCGGTCGCCATCGGGATCCCCCAGCCGGCCGAGCCCTCGCCCCCGGCGTTGAAGGCGACGTAGATCAGCGCGGGCACCACCATGCCGCCCAGAGCGGCGAAGGCTGGCAGCGCGGCCACCGCGGGCCGGCGCAGCTCGCCCACGATCAGCTCGCGCTTGATCTCAAGGCCGACCACAAAGAAGAAGACCACCATCAGGGCGTCGTTGATCCAGGCCTCCACCGGCTCGTCGAGCACCAGCACGCTGCCCAGCTCAAGACGGAGATGGATGTGCAGCAAGTCCACGTAAGAGTCCCGCCAGGGCGAGTTGGCCCAGACGAGGGCCACGACCGCAGCAGCCAGCATCAATACGCCGCTGGCGGCCTCGATGCGAAGGAATCGCAGCATCGGCCGGCCGATCCGCCGGGCCAGCCGCCGATCGCTGCCGATCCACGTCAGCGGCGACGGCTGGGGTGCGTCCGAGTGGTCTCCCGGGGTTGAGGCCATCGCGATGGTCTACTAGTGCTGGGGCTCGTAAACGCTTGGCGCTAGGGCGAGTTGAGGATCAGGCAGGCTTCGGTGCCGTGCGGGCCCGAGCGGACGTGGAACTCGTCGGCGAGCGCTCGGATGATGGAGATGCCCATTCCGGACTCCCGCCCCAGACGGGCCGGCGACTC
This sequence comes from Acidimicrobiales bacterium, assembly GCA_047515615.1. Classification (GTDB taxonomy): domain Bacteria; phylum Actinomycetota; class Acidimicrobiia; order Acidimicrobiales; family Aldehydirespiratoraceae; genus Aldehydirespirator. The sequence goes on from JAKZWH010000190.1 coordinate 2,225, forward strand.
CGAGGGCGGCACCGCCAGCAGGGAATCCGCGTCGAAGCCGGGGCCCTCATCACTGACCACCACCGACACTCGCCCACCGGCGCACCGGCAGGTCACCCTCACCGGACGGGTGCAGCCCGAGCGGATGTGGGCCTGTATCGCGTTGGTCGTCGCCTCCGACACCGCCACCCGGAGGTCGTCGATGCGCAGCGGCTCCAACGTCGGCTCCAGCTCCGCCGCGGCGGCCACCACCACCCGCACCAGAGACACGTAGTCGGGCCGAGGCGGGATCTGGATCTCTATGGCGTCACTCATGTCGCCGCCTATGACGTCACCGAAGCCGAGGGGGCGGCCGTGGAGACCGCCGGGGATCCTGAGGCACTGTCGATCGACTCGTGGAGCGCCATGATCCGGTCGAGGTCGCAGATCTCGAACACCCTGCGAATGCGCCGCGACGGGCACACCAGCGCCAGCTCGCCGCCGCGCTGGCGCAACCGCTTCAGCGCGCCGACCACCGCGCCCAGGCCGAACGAGTCGACAAAGTCCAGCTCCGAGATGTCGAGGATCAGCAAGCGGCAGCCATCAGCCACCGCGGAGACGACGGCCTGGCGGAGATCGGGAGCACCAACCACATCAAGATCGCCACCGACGCTGAGCACGGTCCACGGAGGCTGTTCGGAGCGCCGAATCGTCACGGACACAAGGCAAGACGGTACCGCCTGACCGGGCCGACTAGGCGCCTGCGGGCGGGCCGACCGGTCCGCGGCGACTACTCCAACCGCATGGTTGCGCTGGCTTCGAACACCGCATCGCCCACTAGCGGGCCCACGACCGGAACGTCGGTGGCCTCCACATACCGCAACTCCACGGTGGCCCGCCCGCCGCTTCGGCGGACCAGCACGTGCAGCCGAAGCGGGTCCAGATCGGCTGCGGCGAGTGCGGCCGACCGAACCTCGCCGTCGCCGCCACCCACAGCGGCGGAGCGCACTGCCTCCCGGGCCGCGTGCGTGACCAGCACCCGGGTGCGAACGAGCAGGCCCACCTGCACGACAGTCAGGAGCATCAGCGCGAGGAACGGCACCACCAGCGCGAACTCCACCGTCGATTGTCCAAGCTGCCGCGGCGTCCTGCGTCCGACACCGGCCGCCAGGCGGCGGCGCCGGGGGATCACGTGACCATGTTGGCGACCGTGTCCACGATCTTGTCCAGCAGCGACGCGATCTTGCCGGTGCCGGTCGCCCAGGTCAGCAGCAACAGTGCCACCGCGGCGGCACCGACGACGACCAGGGCGTACTCGGCCGTGGTCTGGCCCCGGTCGCCGACCCGGCGGCCAGGACCGGCGCGCCCGGCGGAGAGCCGTTGTCCGGCGAGAAGGCACCGCGCGTGCAGCGCCGCGAAGATGCGCAAAATCATGTCCACTCCTTTCGGGGAGCCGCCCGTTCGGTTGTTGCGATGCGGCTGGGTAGGTGTCATACGATCGGTCCGTTCCATAGGGGTTTGCTTGGCCTGGCCGGTCAGGACGGGAACCGGAGATCAGCCACGGTCCCCACGAGCAGCGGGACGACGGTCAGCAGGCAGAAGGCAGGCAGGATGCAGAACACCAGCGGGAACAGCATCAGCACCGGCACCCGCCGCGCCTCCTCCTCTGCCCGCACGCGCCGGCGCCGGTGAGCCTCGTCGGCGGCCCGCTCTAGGGCGGGCTGCAGCGGCGCGCCATCGACCTCAGCCGCGGTGACCGCGTACACGACCGACGACACGCTGGGACCCAGGCTCTCCCGCAGCCTCCTCACCGACTCGACGAAAGGCTCACCGGCCGCGGTGCGCTTCACCACTGCGGCGAGCTCCGATCGGAACGGCTCGGCGACGCGGGGGCAAATGTCCGCCAGGGCCGACACGGTGGGCCTCCCGGCCCCGACAACCAGCCCGAGCAGGTCGATAACCTCGGGCAGGTTGCGGTCGATGCGCAGCACTCGGTCGCGGCGACGGGCCCGCCGCCTCCCCGCCACCGCACCGACAGTCGCCAACAGCGCCAGCAGGCCTCCCACCAAGCCCAACGAGACCGCCGCTCCCACACAGACCAGGCCCCCGACCCCGCCCAGCGCCTCATCGCAAGGATCGACCGCACCCCCTGACAGCAGGCGCCCCAGGGCAGCGAAGGCTCGGCTGCGGTCGCGGCCCGATCGGCCGGCACCGCGGAGCCTGCGCCTCGCCGGACCGCTCAGCGAACAGGCCGCGTCGAGGACCCAGAGCACCATCAGAGCCGCACCCAGCGCAACCAGGCTCACGCCCATCTCACCACACCCCGGCAGAGCCGCCCCATCCACCAGATGCCCAGACCCTCGAGCACCAGCCCGACCACCAACGACAGCAGCCCGATGGGCGTGGCCAGCAGCGCGCCCACAGCACCGGGGTCCGCCACGGCAACCACGGCCGCGAACCCTGCCGGTGCCGCGGCCACGACTGCCCCGGAGGCTCGGGTCTGCGAGGTGAGGGCCCGGATCTCGTCGCCGAGGGCCTGCCGCTGCCGCAGCGACGCCGCGGCCCTGTCGAGGCTGGCCGCCATAGCCGCCCCCGAGCGGTGCCCCAGCACCAGCAAGGCCGCAGCCGTCTGGCGCTCAGGCAAGCCGCCGACCCAGACGTCGAGCGCGTCGGTGAGGCTCAGACCCCTCCGCACTCGGCCAACCACCTCTCGCCAGCCCGTCTCGGGGATCTCCGTCGCCACCGTGTCGAGCGCGGTAAGCACCGACGCGCCGGACCGCAGCGCCCGGGCCGACAGCTCGAGCGCCTGCGCTATCGCATCGTCCTGCCCGGACCGCTTCCTCCACCGCCGCGGCAGGGCCGAGAGCCGGGACCCAGCCACTTCCGGCGGCCGCCGCAGGCGCCCCGACCGGCCCCGGGCACCCAGCCACAGGGGCGTGGGCGACAGTGCCACGAACACCAGGACCGCGGCCAGGACCGCCGTCATGGGCCTGCCACCAGCCGTGCAGGCCGCGACACGGGCGCCCGGACCCCGGCAACGTCCGCGAGCAGGCGCACAGTGTCATGCCCGCTCACCTCGGCCACCGCCGAGACTCGCCGGGCGCCGCCGGCGACTCGCCCGACGTGCACGATCGCGTCGATTGCCGACGCCACATGGTCTCTGACCGCCTCCACGCCCAGGCGCTCATCGGCCGCCGCGGCCAGCGCCGCCAACCGGCGCAGCGCATCGACGGGCCCGTTGGCGTGCATCGTCGACAGGCAGCCGCCATGGCCCGTGTTGAGGGCGTGCAGCAGGTCGAGCGCCTCCGGACCGCGCACCTCTCCCACCACCATCCGGTCCGGTCGCATCCGCAGCGCGTTGCGCACGAGGTCGCGGATCGTCACTGCCCCTCCGCCCTCGCGGGACTCGGGCCGGGCCTCCAGGCGCACCACGTGGGGGTGCTCGAGCTGCAGCTCCGCGGCGTCCTCGATGGTTATCACCCGATGCTGCGGGCTGACCCGGCCGGCCAGGGCGTTGAGCAGCGTGGTCTTGCCCGCTCCCGTGCCTCCGCTCACCACCACGTTGGCGCCCCGGTCCACCAGCTCCTCAAGCAGCGCCACCATCGGCGGTCCGGCGAACATCTCCAGGGCCACATCGAGCACCACGAAGCGGCGGATGGTCACATAGGGGCCGTCGACGGCCACCGGCGGAACGGCCACATGGACGCGGGAACCGTCGGGCAGGCGGCCGTCCACGCAAGGAGTGAGCTGGTCGACTCGACGGCCCAGCGGAGACACGATCCTCTCGATGACCAGATCGACCGCGGCCCTGTCGAGCGACACCTGGCTCCGGCTCACGACGCCGCACCGCTCGACCCACACCGGTCCCGGTCCGTTGATCATCACCTCGCTCACCAACGGGTCGGCGAGCAGCGGCTCCACGGGACCCAGTCCGTGCACCCGGGCCGCAACCCGCGCCACCACGTCGTCGACTACGTCGGTCGGGGTGAGCGGCGCCAGCGCGCGCACGATCGCAGCGATGTCGACGGAGGGCACGGAGATCTGCTCCATCGTGTCGACCACCCTGCGGTGCACGGCATCGACGAGGGCCGCGCCACCGTCCGCGCCGGCCGCACCGGTCCCCGGGCCCGCACCGCCGGTCATGCCCGCGCCCTGAAGGCCGGCCACCGCGCCGATCATGACGGAAGCTCGAAGCGCCGCAGAGGCGGCGGGAGCATGCTCACGATCGTGCCCGCGTCGACGGAGCGGGCCACGCGGGGATCCCACGCCACTCGCTCCACATGGGAGGCACCGACCGCGGCGGCCACATCGCGCGAGCGCAGAGCCCGGCCCGGCTCCTCCACCAGGACCACCCGCTCGTAGGGGCCAGCCACCTGCTGGGCGCGGCTCAAGGCCAGGTAGCAGGCCCGCAGCACGCACACCGGCCGGTGCCGGCCGCCGAGCACCGACCGCAACCCGGCGAGATCCAGCCCGGCATCCACCACGACCGGGCCGTTGCGGGCCAGCACCTCGAGGGCGAGCATGAGCCTCGGGCGCTGATCCTCGAGCGGCGCGG
>JAKZWH010000191.1:0-3998 GCA_047515615.1 Acidimicrobiales bacterium
GTGCCTGGAGGACGACCTGCTGCGCGTGGAGGATGAGCTGCTTGCGGCCGCGGCGACCTCCGACGACTTCGTCACCGAGCTCGCCCGGCACCTGATCGCGGTGGGCGGGAAGCTTGTCCGGCCCGGCTTCTGCCTCGCCTCATCGCTGGTGTGCGACGAGGCGCCGACGAGGTCGTCTGTGGCCGCGGTCAAAGGCGGCGCCTCGGTGGAGCTGGTCCACATCGGCTCGCTCTATCACGACGACGTGATCGACGGCGCCACCACCCGTCGCTCGGTGCCCAGCGTCAACGCCCAGTGGGGCAACCTGCGGGCCATCCTGGCGGGCGACTACCTGCTCGGGCGGGCCTCGGCCATGGCGGCCTCGCTCGGCGCCGAGGTCGCGGCGCTGCTGGCCGAGGCCATAACCCAGCTGTGCGAGGGCCAGATCGTCGAACTCGAGAACGCCTACGACACCGAGCGCAGCGAGCAGCGCTACGAGCGGGCCATATCGGGCAAGACAGCGGCGCTGCTGTCGATCTCGTGCCGGATCGGGGCGACGGTGGGTGACGTGCCGCGCCCGATTGTCGAGGCGCTCGGGGAGTTCGGTTTCAGCTACGGCATGGCCTTCCAGATCGTCGACGACATCCTGGACCTGGTCGCCACCGAGTCGCAGCTGGGCAAGCCGGCCGGCAACGACCTGGCCGAGGGCACCTACACGCTGCCGGTCATCCGGGCCCTGGCGGATCCGGACGCCGCTGAGGAGCTGCGTTCCATCCTCGGGCGTCCCATCGACGCCGCGGCCCGCGACCGGGCCGCCGAACTGGTGCGGTCAACCAGCGGCCTCGACGAGGCCCGGGACACGGCCCGCACGTGGGCCGACAAGGCCCAGGCCGCGCTCACGTCACTGCCCGACACCCCTGCGACCTCGGTGCTGCGCCTGGCCGCGGACCGCCTGACCGAGACGCCGGCCCTTACCAGCTAGGCACCGGCCGGAGCAGCCGGTGCCTGGAGTTCGGCCGGCGTTCGGCCGACGGCCGGGCCCCTCAGGCGGAGGGGTCGGAGCGCAGGGTGGGGAACAGGACCGCGTCGCGGATGGCCTGGGTGTCGGTGAGCAGCATCACCAGGCGATCCACGCCGATGCCGAGCCCTCCGGTGGGGGGCAGCCCGTACTCCAGGGCCCGCAGGTAGTCCTCGTCCACGACCATGGCCTCGTCGTCGCCCGCGGCCCGAAGCGCGGCCTGGGCCTCGAATCGGGACCTCTGCTCGGCGGGATCGGCCAGCTCGGTGAACGCGTTGCACAGCTCCCGGCCGGCGACGATCCCCTCGAAGCGCTCTGCGAAGCCGGGCCGGCTGCGGTGCCGGCGCGACAGTGGGGACACCTCGGCCGGGTAGTCGGTCACGAACACGGGCCCCCACAGGTTCGGCTCGGCCGCCTTCTCGTAGATCTCCAGCAGCAGCTTGCCCGGACCCCAACCGGCCCCGGTCTCGATGCCCAGGCTGTCGCAGCAGGCCGCCAGCTCGGCCGGGCCCGCATCGAGGCTCACCTCCACGCCGGTGTGCTCGGCGATCACCTCCTCCATGGTGGCCCGCCGCCACGGAGGCGCCAGATCCACATCGCGCCCGTCGTAGACGACCGTGGTCGAGCCGCACACGTCGTCGGCCACCCCGGCCACCAGGTGCTCGGTCAACTCCATGATGTCGGTGTGGTCGGCATAGGCCCAGTACAGCTCCAGCATCGTGAACTCGGGGTTGTGGCGGGTGGAGATCCCCTCGTTGCGGAACACGCGGCCGATCTCGAACACCCGCTCCATCCCGCCCACCACCAGCCGTTTGAGGTACAGCTCCGGCGCGATCCGCAGGTACAGGTCGGCGTGCAGGGCCTCGTGGTGCGTGACAAAGGGCCGGGCCGCGGCGCCGCCCGGAATCGGGTGCAGCATCGGCGTCTCCACCTCGACGAAGCCCTGCTCCTCCAAGCGGCGCCGCATTGCGGCAACGATCTGCGAGCGGCGGCCGAAGGCGGCCCGGGCTTCGTCGCTCACCCACAGGTCCAAATAGCGCTGCCGGTAGCGGGTGTCGGGGTCGGTGAGACCGTGCCACTTGTCGGGGAACGGCCGCCGGGCCCGGGCCAGCACCACCCAGTCGTCCACCCTCACCGACAGCTCGCCGCGGCGGGTGGCCATGACCGCGCCCCGCACGCCGATCCAGTCCCCGATCGACAGGGCCGTGAACTGCTCGAAGCCCGGAGTGGCCGCGGCGGTGGCGAAGAGCTGAATGCGGCCGGTGGCGTCCTGCAACGTCCCGAAGGCGAGCCGGCCCTGGTCGCGGCGCAGCATGAGCCGTCCGGCCACCGACACCACGGTGTCGGTCTCGACGCCGGCTTCGAGGCCCTCGAACGCCTCCACGACGTCACCGACGGCATGGCTCCGATCGAAGCGGTACGGGACGTCGTCGTGCCCGCCGGCAGCATCGGCGTCTGGCGCCGGAGCCGGAGGGGCGTCGTCGCCTCCGGCCACCGGATCTGCGTCTCGTCCCGGAGCCGGAGGGGCGTCGTCGCTCATCGATCCTGGTTGCGCTCGTAGACGATGCGCAGCCCGTGCAGAGTCAGGAACGGCTCGACATGATCGATCGTCTCGGAGATCGGGGCGATCACATGGGCGAGACCCCCGGTGGCGACGACGTTCGCCTCGCCCAATTCGGCCAAGAAGCGGGCGTTCATGCCGTCGATCATGGCCGTGAAGCCGTACAGGGCACCGGACTGGATCGACTCGACCGTGGTCTTGCCGATCACGCTGCGGGGCTCGACCAGTTCCACCGCGCCGAGGGCCGCAGCCCGGCCGAACAGGGCGTCGAGGCTGATCTCGATGCCGGGCGCGATGGCCCCGCCCAAGAATGCGCCGTCGGCCGAAATCACGTCGAAGTTGTTGCCCGTGCCGAAGTCCACCACCACGGTGGGGCCACCGTAGAGGTCGTAGGCCGCCACCGCGTTGGCGATCCGGTCCGCTCCCACCTCCTTGGGATTGTCGTAATGGATCGGCATGCCGGACTTGGTTCCCGGCCCGACCACCACGGGCAGGAGCCCCAAGTGGCGCCGCACCATCTCCCTCAGGCCTGCCAACAGGCGGGGAACCCCCGAGCAGATGGACACTCCCGCGATGTCGGTCTCGAAGTCGATTCCGACCGTGCTGAGCAGCGACCTGATCACCACACCGAGCTCGTCGGCGGTGCGTTGCGGGTCGGTCGAGAGCCGCCAGTGGTCGACCAGCCCGTCAGCCGCCCCCGAGCCGTGGACCGCGCCGGGGTCGTACACGCCGACGACGGTCTGGGTGTTGCCGACGTCGATAGTAAGCAGCACCGCCGCAGGATACGGCGGATCGGCCATAGCCGTGGACGCTCAGAGGCCGAGCGGCAAGGCCGCAGTTCACGAGGATCCCGCGAAACGCTGAGCGAGGCCGTGGCCCGAGCGGCCCGTGAGCGCAGCGAACAAGAGCGGGAACCACAACGCCTCACCGCGAGGCGGCAACCACCAATCCGCGCTCGCTCTCAGCCGGTGCGGCAGCCGAGGTTGTCGATGAGCCGGGCCTTGCCGAAGCCCACCGCCACCAGCAGCCGCACGTCGCCCTGCAGCGGCTGCTGGCCCCTTGCGAGGGTGTGCGGGCAAACCGCGGCCACATAGTCGATCCGAGCCAGTGACGCGCCGCCGATCACCGCCGCCATCTCGGCCTCCACGACGGCTCCGTCGGTCTCCCCGGACTCCACCACGGCCGCCCCGGCCTCCAGTGCCCGGCGCAGCACGGGCGCCTGGGCTCGCTCATCGGGGCTCAAGTATGCGTTGCGGCTGGAGAGGGCCAGCCCGTCGGGCTCGCGCACCGTGGGGCAGCCCACAACCCGCACCGGCAGCGACAGGTCCTGCGCCATTTGCCTCACGATCGTGAGCTGCTGGAAGTCCTTCTCCCCGAAGTAGGCCGAGCACTCCCCCACGATGGCGAAGAGCTTGGCCACCACGGTGGCCACCCCGTCGA
>JAKZWH010000192.1:0-8448 GCA_047515615.1 Acidimicrobiales bacterium
GAGTTCGAGCACTGGCTGTCGGATCGCCTCATCGAGGGCCACCGCGAAGGCGCCGAGGGCGATTCCCGCTCGGGTCGCCCGTCCTGGGGCCGGGGCGTGCGGCTGGCCACCGTTCACCGGGTCAAGGGCCTGGAGTGGCCCCACGTGATCGTCCTGTCGGCCACCGAGGGCTTGATGCCCCACCGCCTGGCCAGCGATCTCGAGGAGGAGCGGCGGGTCTTCCACGTGGCCCTCACCCGCGGCTCAGAATCGGTGGCGATCATCGCCGACGGCCCTCGCTCGCCCTTCATCGCCGAGATGTCGTGGCGCTCCAAGCTGGAACCCGCGGGCTTGCCCCCCGAAAGCCCTGCTCGCCCTAACCGTCCGGCACCGGCCAAGCCCGGGTCGGCCGCAGGCCGGGACGGGTCGAGTCGGTCATCGAAGTCCAAGAGTCTGCCCATCGACGAGGCGGCCGAGCCCGAGGCCGCCGCGATGTTCCAACGCTTGCGCCAATGGCGCCTGGAACGCAGCGAGGCTGACGAGGTGCCTGCCTTCGTGGTCTTCTCCGACGCGGTCCTGCGCGAGTTGGCCCGCGGCCGCCCCACCACCGACGCGGCCCTGCTGGCCGTGCCCGGCATAGGCCCGGCCAAACTCGCCGCCTACGGCACAGCCCTCAAGCCCCTCCTGGCCGGTATTGTGCGGGGCCAAGGAGACGGACGCGAAGAGTCCACGCCGGCAACCGGGGAGGACCCGTGATGTCCAGCTTGTCTGAGATCATCTTCGAGGTCAGTGAGGACGAGGTCGACGGCGGGTACTCGGCCAGCGCTCTGGAGTTCGGCATCCATACCGAGGGCGAGACGATCGACGAGGTTCGCAGCAACGTCCGCGAGGCCGTCGAGTGCCATTTCGACGAAGGGGAGGCTCGCCCCGGGCTTATTCGGTTGCATTTCGTCCGCGATGAGGTCCTGACGCTGTGAGGCTGCCGCGCGATGTGCGCGGTGCGGATCTTGTGAGGGCGCTTCGGTCGCTCGGCTACCAGCCGACCCGGCGGCGCGGCTCGCATGTGCGGCTGACGACGCAGGTCAACGGCGAGCACCACGAAGTCATCCCCATGCACGCCCCCTCAAGATCAAGACCCTGTCGAGCATTCTCAGGAGCGTCGCGTCTCATCACGATCTCAGCGTCGAAGAACTGCTGGAGCGCCTCGATCTGCGATAGCGCGCCGGGCGTCTCAGGCGAAGGGCCACCTTGCGCGAGCTGGCACGGCACCGTCCCACCACCGAGGAGGCCTTGCTGTCCGTGCCGGGAGTTAGTCCTGCCAGGCTGGCCGCTTACGGCACAGCCGCACCCGCCAACCGCTCACACCCACCAGCCCAAAGCCAGGCAGGGGCAGTAGTCAAGAAACCACTACCCGAAAGCCGGGCGTCAGTGGGCGCCGGCGCCCGGGGTCGGGTTTCGCGCCGCTCCGTTGTGCGGCCTCCGCGAGGTGTGACTGCAACAGACCCGGAGAGCGCTCGCGCCACCCTCGGAGCCAGATTCCACTTGATTCCTGCAACGAGTGTTCTACAATCGAACACATGAGCAGGGATAGCGGGCCCTTGGGGACCCGCGTGGCCACCGCGCGACGCGATGCTGGCCTCACGCAAGAGGAGTGCGCGACGCGGGTGGGGATGGATCGCAGCGCTTTGGCCAAGATCGAGACCGGCAGACGGGGCGTCAGCGCGACCGAGTTGGTCCGATTCGCGAAGGCCTTTGACATGCGTGTGGAGTGGTTCTTCGAAGACGCGCCTCAAGCAGTGCTGTCGAGACGACACGCCGCCGAGCCAGGTGCTCCCAGTCCCAGGATTGATCGCTTCACCGAGCGGCTCACGCGCGAGGTCGAATTCCTCCAGCGCATCGGTGGGATCGAGTTGGCTGCATCCTCTGCGATGGCGTTCCCCGAGACCGCTGAGCGAGCTGAAGTCGTAGCGGGCGAGGCGCGGGGGAGGCTGGGCTACGACCGCGAAGAACCCGCTGTTGGGCTGGGCGCACGCGTCGCTTCGCTAGGTCTTTTGGCCTTCTCTTGGGAGTTCGGCAAGCACGGGGCTGACGGGGCATCCGTCCTGCTGGGGCGGGGTGGAGTGGCGGTGGTGAACGGCAGCTACCAGACCGGCCGCCGACGCTTGACGCTCGCTCACGAGTTGGGCCACTACCTCTTTGGTGATGAGTACTCCACAGACTGGAGCGTGGCGGAAGCCCCTGCCGCGAAGCGAGAGGGGCGTATAGATCGATTCGCGCGCGCTCTGCTGCTGCCTTCCGTCGTGTTGAAGAGCCGTTGGCGTGGGGGGGACGACACCCGCGTTGACGCTGTGCGCCTAGCCAGTGAGTACAGCGTGGACATGGCCACGTTGGCGAGGCGGCTGGACGAACTGGAGATCGCGACGCCCGACGAGTTAGCGCGGGTGCGTTCGACGCGCACCCGCCGTTCCGACATCGTGGAACTCGGTCTGCTCGTCGCTGACGAACTCGCGCCTCCTCTGCTGCCGGATGTCTATTTGAAGGCGGTGCTCGATGTGTATCGCCGTGAGGAGATCTCCGCCGCACGCGCTCTAGGGTTGCTACTCGACACTTGGGAGGACGACGACCTGCCGGTCCTCTCCCGGCTACCCGCTGACGCCGTTTGGTCATTCGTGTCCTAGGCGGGCAGCGCCTGTCTCGCGTTATGGACGTTCTCGTGTTTGACACTGGCCCGCTGGCGCACTTCGCGCGAGCGGGCTGGCTTGGTGTGCTCAAGTCTCTGGTCGGTTCGCGCCGCGCCCTGATTCCCGCGCAGGTCGCCATGGAACTCCAACAAGCAGCGGGTCACGAGCACGCAATGGGTGCGGTGCTCGACGCGGCATGGATCGAACACTATGAACTACACACTGAAGAGGAGCTTCTTGCCTTCGCCGGATTCGCCGCGCATCTCATGTCTGAAGGACGCAACCAAGGTGAGACCGCCGTGCTGGCGGTGGCCGAGACCATGCCCGCACAAGCGTGCGCCGCCATGGTGTGCACTGGCACGCGGTGCGCGCCCTGGTGGACACTTGGTCGGCTCTGGTCGCTGAGGGGGACCCGGTTGTGAGTCCAGGTGATGTGTCCCCCGTTCACCGGATTCAAATCAGGGTCCCACCTCACAGGCGCACCGCCCACGGTGTCACCAACCCACGCAACTTCGAAGCCCGCGGCATCCTCGTGACATAATGACCCCAACCGGTGCCAGCAACCCTTCACTCCACGTTTACGCGAAGGGCCTCGCTAATGGCTCAGAGGGCGGGCGAGGCGACGGGATCGGATCGGTTCGCGTGCTCGCCGCCTAGGTCGTGATAGATGGTGAAGCAGGCGATGCTGAACAGCATTTCCGGGAACACGCTCACGACGACGGCGATCACGCTCTTGAGAGGCGCGGCGAATGGACCGACGAACTCTGCGAACAGTGACAGCACTATCGAAGCGATGACGAAGAGGACGCCGACCAGGACGAATCGGCCGAAGGTCGCCCAGTACGAGCCCCTCAGCAGGTTTCCGGCATAGGGCAACGACGGTTCGGCCGGACCCACGGCCGCGGTCATCACGGCAAGCAGCACCAGCGGCGCCGCGCCGACCGTCGCCACCAGAAGGGTCAGGCACAACACCACGGCGAGAACTGCCCCCAGCACCCTCGACCACAGGCTGAGCAGTCCGACTGCCAGCAGCCCCGCGAACCAGATCGACAGGAGCATCAGGATCACACCGAAAACGCGAGGCAGGCGGCGCAGCCCGTTGAGCAGGGAGGCCGCGGCTCCGGCCGGCCGGTGGTCGAGTCGCCACACCGTCAGCTTCCCGAACGAGGCGAACTCGACGATGTTGGCCGCGGCAGCAACGAGCACCCCCGCGGCCAGGAGCGCCACGCCGGTGGCCACGGTGCCTGGACCCAGACTGCTGAGCCGGTCCTTCAGCATGTCCCAGTTGTCGTCCAGAACAGCTTGCAAGTCCTCGCCGTCGGCCTCGGGCTCAAGCAACGACAGCTCGTCCGCCAGCACCTCGAACGTGTCGCCGAACACCCGGTCGTATCCCACACCGATGATTCGGCCGCCGATGAGGTACATGACGACGATCACCGCCCAGATGACAAGCAGCGGCCGCCAGTTCGCGGCCATCAGCCGCCACGTGCCGGTCAGCAGGGCTCCGATGGGGCGATGCCCGGAGGGGCTGATGTGGCGGGGGGCCCGATGGTCGGTCCATTGCGAACCGTCCCAGTACCGGTACTCGGCAGAGTTCTCGGGATCGGTGTGCCAGCCCGGCGGCAGTTCGCTCATGAGCCGAACGGTACCCGCGCCCGATCAGGCTGTCAGGAGGTCTTCGGGCGCTTAGCCGAAGAGTCAGACTCTCAGGCGAAGGTCTCGTCGAGGGCCTGCACCAGGGTGTTCCACGACAGGGTGGCGCACTTGATGCGCACCGGGAACTTGACCACGCCCTGCAGGGCCTCCAGGTCCCCGAGCTTCACGTCGCCGGCGCCGTTGCCGCTGTTGGACTCGTCGTCGGGTTCGTCGTCTCGGCCGCCGATGCCGCTGCCGTGGATGGACATCATCCGCTTGAATGCCCGCACCAGCCGGCGCACCTCCGACACCGTGCGGCCCTTGACCGCGGTGGACATCATCGACGCCGACGACTGGCTGATCGAGCACCCCTGCCCGGCCGTCGAAACCTCGGTGACAACGCCGTCGCGCACCTCCAGGTAGACGATCACCTCGTCGCCGCAGAGCGGGTTGAAGCCCACGGCCTGCACCGCGGGCGGAACCTCCAACTCGCCGCGGTTGCGGGGGTTGCGATAGTGGTCGAGGATGATCTCGCGATAGAGGTCCTCCAGCCCTGCCACGGCTGACTCCCGCTATCCGAAGAACTCGCCCGCGGCGCCGATGGCGTCGGCGAGGGCGTCCACGTCGGACGTGTCGTTGTAGACGTACAGGGAGGCCCGGGCGGTGGCCGGCAGCCCGAGGTGGCGCATCAGCGGCTTGGCGCAGTGGTGGCCGGCCCGCACGCACACGCCGCGGTCGTCGAGCACCTGCGACAGGTCGTGGGGGTGGATGTCGCGGAAGCTCATGGACAGAACGCCGCCCCGGCAGGCCGGCTCGGACGGGCCGTGGACCGCGAGTTCCGAGCCGTAGCGCTCCTCCAGTGTGCGCAGCGCATAGGCGGTGAGGCTCACCTCGTGCTCGCGCACCCGGTCCATGCCCAGGCCTTCGAGGTAGCGCACCGCCGCGCCGAGGCCGATGATCTCGGCGATGGGCGGGGTTCCGGCCTCGAACTTGTGGGGGATGTGGTTGGGCAGGAAGCCGTCCTTGCGCACGTCGAGGATCATCTCGCCGCCACCGAGGAACGGCGGCATCGCCTCCAGCAGTTCGGCGCGGGCCCACAGCACCCCGATCCCGGTGGGTCCGCACATCTTGTGGCCGGTGAAGCCCAGGAAGTCGGCCCCGAGGGCTTGGACGTCGGTCGGCAGGTGCGGGACGTACTGGGCCGCGTCCACGAGCATCAGCGCACCGGCGTCGTGGGCGGCGTCGGCCAGGCGGCGTATCGGGTTGAGCGTGCCCAGCACGTTGCTCATGGCGGTCACGCCCATCAGCTTGGCCCCGTCGAGGAGCCGGTCAAGGTTGCCGAGGTCGAGCTGCCCGTCGGCGCCGACGCCGATCCAGCGCAGCTCGAAGCCCCTCTCGGCGGCCATGATGTGCCAGGGAACGATGTTGGCGTGGTGCTCCATCTCGGTGATCACCACCGCGTCGCCCGGCCCGAGGTTGGCCCCGCCCCAGGAGCGGGCCACCAGGTTTATGGCCTCGGTGACGTTCTTGGTGAACACGATCTCATCGGCTGACGGCGCGTTCACGAACCGGGCCACGGCGGCCCGGGCCGTCTCCATGGCCTCGGTGGCCTGGGCTGCGATCTCGTAGGCGCCCCGGTGAACGTTGGCGTTGATCGTCTCGTAGAAGTTGTTCATGGCGTCGAGAACACTGCGGGGCTTCTGCGACGACGCGGCCGAGTCGAGGTAGACGATGGGCCAGCCGTGCACCTCCCGCCCCAGGAGGGGAAAATCAGCCTTGGTGCCCGCTCCGAGCCGGCCGCCGCCCTGGACGCTCACGACGCGTACCGCTCGTAGCCCGCGCGCTCGAGGCGGTCGGCCAGCTCCGGGCCGCCGCTTTCGACGACGCGGCCGTCGAGGAGCACATGCACCCGGTCGGGCTCGAGTCCCGCGGTGAGGATGCGCTGGAAATGGGTGATGGCGAGCACGCCCAGTTCCGGCCTCTCCGATCGCACTGCCTGCAGCCCGGTGGCCACGATGCGCAGGGCGTCGATGTCGAGCCCGGTGTCGGTCTCGTCGAGGATGGCCATCTCCGGCTCCAGCACCGCCATCTGCAGGATCTCGTTGCGCTTCTTCTCGCCGCCGGAGAACTTCTCGTTGAGGTGGCGGTCCATCAGCGAGGAGTCGATGGCCAGGCGCTCCATCCACTCGACCATCGTCATGTAGGTCTCGATGGAGCTGACGTCGGTGCCCTTGCGGGCCTGAAGGGCCTGGGTCAGGAAGTTGCGCATCGACACTCCCGGGATCTCCTGGGGGTACTGGAAGGCCAGGAACAGGCCAGCCTTGCCCCGCACCTCCGGAGGCCAGGAGGTGATGTCCTCACCCTTGAAGCGGATCGAGCCGCTGGTCACCTCGTACTCGGGGCTGCCGAGCAGAGTTGAGGCCAGAGTGGACTTTCCCGACCCGTTGGGGCCCATGAGAGCGTGCATCTCCCCCGCACCCACCACCAGGTCCACGCCCTTGAGGATCTCGGTGCCGCCGTCCACGGTGGCCACGTGCAGGCCGTCGATCTCGAAGAGCGGTGCTTCCGGCACGACCCGATCCTACGGCCCGACCGGGTCGGGCACTACGGCCAGGTGGGCCAACAGGGCAGGCGAGCGGCGGACCTGCGCCCTGCGGCTGGGTGGGAGCCTTTGCTGCCGCCCGAGGTTTCAGCGGGCCCGATAGCTTGGCGGACACACTCGATCCGCAGGAGAGGCCCACGTGAACTTCGCATTCACCGACGAGCAGGAGCAGCTTCGAGACTTCGTCCGCAGCTTCTTGGAGGAGAAGTCGCCCGAGTCCGCGGTGCGCGACCAGATGGACACCGAGCGGGGCTTCGACCCCGACGTCTGGGCGCAGATGTCAGAGCAGATGGGACTGCCCGCCCTGACCATCCCCGAGGCCTACGGCGGCCAGGGCTTCACTCGCGTGGAGCAGGTGGTCGTGCTCGAGGAGATGGGGCGGTCGCTGCTGTGCGCCCCCTACTTCTCCTCCGCGGTGATGGCCGCCAACACGCTGATCCTCTGCGGCGACGAGGCGGCCAAGCACGCCCACCTGCCGGGCATCGCCTCGGGCGAGACGAGGGGGACGCTGGCCTTCACCGAGCAGAACGGTCGCTGGGACGAGCCTGGCATCACGATGGCCGCGACACCGGCAAACGGCTCGTGGCAGCTGGACGGCGTCAAGATGTACGTGCTCGACGGGCACACCGCCGACCTGGTGATCGTGGCGGCCCGCACCTCCGGTGGCGTCTCGCTGTTCACCGTCGATCCCGACGCGGGCGGGCTCACCCGCACTGCGCTGTCGACCATGGACCAGACCCGCAAGCAGGCCAAGCTCACGTTCGCGGGGGTTGAGGCCACGCTCATCGGCGAAGAGGGACAGGGGTGGCCGGTGCTGGAGGCCGTGCTCGACCTGGCCGCGGTCGCCCTGGCGGCCGAGCAGGTGGGCGGGGCCCAGCGCTGCCTGGACATGTCGGTGGAGTACGCCAAGGTCCGCGTGCAGTTCGGTCGGCCCATCGGCTCGTTCCAGGCCATCAAGCACAAGTGCGCCGACATGCTCCTCGAGGTTGAGTCGGCCAAGTCGGCCGCCTACTACGCGGGCTGGTGCGCGGCCGAGATGAACGACGAGCTGGCGCAGGTGGCGTCGCTGGCCAAGAGCTACTGCTCGGAGGCCTACTTCCACGCCGCGGCCGAGAACATCCAGATCCACGGCGGGATCGGCTTCACCTGGGAGCACCCGGCCCACCTCTACTTCAAGCGGGCCAAGAGCTCTGAGCTCCTCTTCGGGGACCCCACCTACCACCGGGAGCTGCTCGCTCAGCGGATCGGCCTCTAGCCGCAGCCGGGGCGGCTGGTCGGCACCGGGGACGGAGTGATCTGGCTAATAGTCGCCGTCGGCGCTGTCGCCGTGGTGGTGATCGCCTTCGTGGCCGTGGGACTTGCGGTCGGCCGGCTGGAGCAGGAGACCGCTCCGGCGGTGTACCGGCTCTCCGACGCGGTCGACTATGTGGCCGACCGCCTGCCTGATGAGGTGACCGCGAGGATCAGCTACGACGACGTTCGGGTTGTGCTGGGCTGGCACCTCGACTGGTTCGCGGCGGTCGGCCTGGCCACTTCCCACGGCGTGGAGCT
>JAKZWH010000193.1:0-3443 GCA_047515615.1 Acidimicrobiales bacterium
GCCCGGGGCTCTGGTGCTCTCGCTCAAGGCGGGCGGCACCGGACTGAACCTGACCGCGGCCAACCACGTGGTGCTCTACGACCGATGGTGGAACCCGGCGGTCGAGGACCAGGCCCGCGACCGGGCCTGGCGCATCGGGCAGCGCAACACGGTGGTGTGCCACCGGCTGGTGTGCCCCGGCACCGTGGACGATCGGGTCGAGGAGGTGGTGGCGGGCAAGCGCCGCATCGCCGACATGGTGCTGCCCAAGTCCTCCACGGTGGGCGACCTCGACAGCGACCAGCTGCGGGCCGCGCTGGGCATTGACCCCGATCTGCTTCTCATCGATGAGAACGGCGAGAACGGCGTCTCCGCGGAAGGAGCCGTCTCGTGACCGCGGCCAACGGCGCCGACGCGGCCCGCAAGCGCTCCCGGCGGAGCAGGGGCAAGGGCACCGCTCCGGGATCGGCGAGGACCTCCGGCGACTTCTGGGGCTCCGCCGACAAGCTGCCCGCGGTGGAGGAGGTGACGGTCTCCACCGACCCCTCTGCGGTGGTCAGGTCGCTGGGACGGCCGCCGCTCTCGGGCCACGAGGCGGTGAGCGAGTACTACCTGCGGGCCGTCTACGACAACACCGCCAAGCTCGCTGAGGTACTGGCCACTGCGGGCGATCTGCTGGAGAGTCCGCCGGCGTCGCGTTGACACCGTGTTGACAGCCGTGCCGCGCCGCGTCAAGCATGGGCGGATGCCCGGTGGAACGCATCAGCGGTCGCGCCGCGCCGCGCTGGCTCGCGTGAGCGGGGTCGTGGTCGGCGGCTCGGCCGTGATGATGGCCCTGCTGATCGGTGCGGCCATGATCATCGGCTTGGGCGCCAACCCGCTTGAGGGCTACAAGGAGTTGCTGATCGGCGCGTTCGGCGGCGCTGAGGAGCTAGCCGAGTCGGCGGCGAAGGCCATGCCGCTGCTGCTCGTGGGTACCGGCATCTGCGTCGCCTTCCGGGCCAAGGTGATCAATATCGGCGGGGAGGGGCAGATAATCGCCGGCGGGCTGCTGTCGGCCATCACCGCGCTGGCCGTGCCCGACCTGCCGTCGGTGGTGCTGATCCCCCTGGTGCTGCTCATGGGCCTGGTGGGCGGGGCCATCTGGGGCGGCATCCCCGGCGCGCTCAAGGCCTACCTCGGCGTGAACGAGATCCTGACCACCATCATGCTCAACCTGGTGGCGGTAAAGCTGTTCGACTACATGGTGCGGGCCCCGCTGATGGATCCCAAGCAGATCGAACTCGGCACCCGCATCCCCCAGACCAAGCGCTTTTCGGAGAACGCCGACCTGCCCGTGCTGATCGCCGGGACCCGCCTCCATCTCGGCGTGGTCGTGGCCCTGCTGGCCGCGGGGGTCACCTGGTTCTTCCTGTGGTACACCACCACCGGCTACCGGGTCCGGGCGGTGGGGGCCAGCGCGCCGGCGTCCCGCTACGCCGGGATGCCCGTCAAGCGCATGACCATGCTCGCGCTCACCATCAGCGGCGCGCTGTGCGGTCTGGCCGGGGCCGCTCTGGCATTCGGCAGCGAGACTCATCGGCTGAACGCCGAGGGCTTCGCCACCGGCTTCACCGGCTCGGCCGGCTTCAACGGCATTGTTGCCGCGCTGTTCGGCGGCCTTCACCCGCTCTTCACCATCCCGTCGGCGTTCCTGTTCGGCGGCCTGCTGGTCGGGGCGAACGCGATGCAGCGGGCCATACAGATCCCGGTGGACCTCGTGATCGGGCTCAACGGCCTGATCGTGGTGTTCGTGGTGAGCAGCAACTCGCTGCGCGAGCGCCTATCACTCTTCGCGTCGATCACCGGCGAAGCCGCTGCGCACGAGGACGCCATCGAACATGAAGCGGTCTCCGATGACAGGGCGCCTCCCGATCCCGACACAGCCGACGCCTCGATCAGCGGGGACAACCCGACGAGCACCGACCTGGAGAGTGGGCCGTGACCGACTTCATAACTGTGACGTTCACGGTCGCCACCTTCGCCTCGGGTGTGCGCTTTGCCATTCCCTATCTGCTGGCTGCCCTGGGCGAGACGCTCGGACAGCGCAGCGGCGTGCTGAACCTCGGGGTGGACGGTGTGATGCTCCTGGGCGCGTTCTTCGCCTACTGGGCCGTGCTCAACACCGACAGCATCATGTTGGGCCTACTGATGGGGATAGGGGTCGGCCTGGTCATGGGAGCCGTCTACGCCACGGTCACGGTGGTGTTCCGGGCCGAGCAGGGCATCAGCGGCATCGGCATATTCCTGTTCGGGCTGGGCATCAACAATCTGCTGTTCTACGAGTGGGTGGGCACCTCGCTGCCCATCTCAGGCTTTGACAAGCTGGCCATCCCGCTGCTGTCGGACATCCCCAAGATCGGCGACATGTTCTTCAACCACAACCTGCTGGTCTACGTGTCGATGCTGCTTGTGCCTGGCCTGACCCTGTTGATCAACCGCACCACCTTCGGGCTCAACGTCCGAGCGGTGGGCGAGACCCCCGAGGCGGCCGACAGCCTGGGCGTGTCAGTGGCCCGCACCCGGACCATCGCGATACTGGTCGCCAACGGGCTGGCGGGGCTGGCCGGAGCCGCTCTCGCCATCGAGCTCACCACCTTCCAGAACAACATCACAAACCAGATTGGCTTCATCGCCATCGCGCTGGTGTACTTCGGCGCCTGGCGGCCGTTCGGGGTGCTGGCTGGCTCGATGCTCTACGGTCTGGTCACCGCAACCGTCACACGGTGGACCACGTTGGGCCTAGTTGCTGGGGACGTCGCCAGCTTCACCAAGATGGCGCCCGCCGCGCTGACCATCGTCGCCCTAGTCTTGATCGCCCGCCGCTCCGCCGACCAGCCAGCCGCCCTGACCTTGCCGTTCGTGAGAGGACACTGACCGGCAGCCCCCGGCATCCGAGGGCGCCAAGCCCTAGAGTCACGCAATGAAAACACGCCCGATCATTCGGGACCGTAACCAGGAGGGACAACCAGACATGATGAAACGATTTCGATGGCTAGTCGTCGTGGTCGCTGTATTCGGGCTGATCGCAGCCTCATGCGGCGACGATGACGAAGGCGGCGCTACCGACAGTGGCGCTACGGACACCGATGCCGCCGCCGCTCAGGCCGAGGCCGAAGCGGCTGCCGCCGCGGCTCAGGGCGAGGCCGATGCCGCCGCCGCCAGATCCGAGGCTGCTGCTGCCGCCGCCGCCGATGCCGAGGCAGCTCTAGCGGCCGCAGGGGCAGCAGACCCCGAGCTCGTCGCCGGGCTTGAGGCGCAACTGGAGACGGCCCGGGGGGAAGCCGCCGCCGCTCAGGCCGAGGCCGAAGCGGCTGCCGCCGCGGCTCAGGAGGCTGCTGCTGCTGCTGCCGCCGCCGAGGCCGCCGCCGCCGCCGGTACAGAGGACACCGAGACGATGGACGCGGAGCCGCTGCGGGCTGCGG
>JAKZWH010000194.1:0-6684 GCA_047515615.1 Acidimicrobiales bacterium
GCCGCGAACTGCCTGCGCACATGGTCCTCCGGCCGGCCCCGTTCGGACATGTCCCGCTGGACGCGGCGCTGAAGGCGCACCTCCTCGCCAACGTCCAGGAAGACCGAGAAGTCCAGCCGCGCCGCGACCTCATCGAAGGCCAGCAGCAGGATGCCTTCCACGAGCAGCAGGGGAGCGGCCGCCACCCGTTCGAAGCGGCCGCTGAGGGTGTGGGTCGCGAAGTCGTAGACGGGCACGTCCACGTCGATGCCCTGGCGCAGCGCGTCGAGGTGCTCCAGGAACAGGTCGCTGTCGAGAGAGTCGGGATGGTCGAAGTTGCGTCGGCGCCGATCGGCGAAGGGCAGGTGTGACAGGTCGCGGTAGTAGGCGTCGAAGGCCAGGATGCTCGCCTCGGTCTCGCCCAGGCGCTCTATGAGCCGCCTGGTGAGGGTCGTCTTGCCCGCGCCGGAGCCGCCGCAGATCCCGAAGGCAAACACATCCACGGGCCGACACCATACCCCCGCCGCGCCGGTGGCATCATTGCCGTCGTGGCGTTGCCGCAGTCGCGGCGTTCGGGGATCAGCCCGTTCTACGTGATGGAGGTGATGCGCGCCGCGGAGGAGCGGGCCGCGGCCGGCGGTGACGTGCTGAACCTGGAAGTGGGCCAGCCGTCCACGCCGACGCCCGCCGGGGTGATCCAGGCCGCGCACGCCGCCCTCGACTCGGACGTGCTCGGATACACCACCGCGGCGGGACTCGAGGCGCTGAGGAAGAGGATCTGCGAGCACTACCGGTCCTGGTACGGCGCCGATGTCGACCCCGGCCGCGTCGTCGTGACCTTCGGCGCCTCGGGGGCGTTCGTGCTGTCGTTCCTGGGCGCATTCGACGCGGGCGACCGGGTGGTGGTGCCCACGCCGGGCTATCCCTGCTACCGCAACGCCCTGCAGGCGCTCAACGCCGAGGTGGTGACGCTGCCCACTTCGGCCGAGACGCGCTTCCAGCCGTCGCCGGAGCTGATGGAGGAGCTGTGCCGGCGAACCGGCTCCGTCGACGGGCTGGTGCTGGCCTCGCCGTCCAACCCGTCCGGGACAATGCTCGACGGCCCGTCGCTGGCCGCGGTGTCGGACTGGTGCGCGGCCCACGGCGTCCGCCTCGTAGCCGACGAGATCTACCACGGGATCACCTACGGCGAACCGGCCCCCACCGCGCTGAGCCTCAACGGTGACGCACTCGTGGTCAACAGCTTCTCCAAGTACTTTTCCATGACCGGCTGGCGCCTCGGCTGGGTAGTGGCCCCTGCCGACCTTGTCGAGCCGATCCGCCGGCTGGCCCAGAACTTCTTCGTGTCGGCACCAACCCTGTCGCAGATGGCCGCGGTGGCCGCCTTCGACTGCCACGACGAGCTGCAAGCCAACGTGGCCCGCTACGCCACCAACCGGGCCGTGCTGCTCGATGGGCTCCCCGCGGCCGGCATCGACCGTCTGGCTCCCAGCGACGGAGCCTTCTACGTGTACGCGGCCGTCGACCACCTCGCCGTCGACAGCCAGGCGCTGTGCCGCCGCTGGCTCGACGAGCTCGGAGTAGCGGTTACCCCCGGCATCGACTTCGACCCGGCCGAGGGCAGCCGCTTCGCCCGGTTCTCCTACGCGGGCGCCACCGACGACATGGTCGAAGCGATGCGACGCCTCCGCGGCTGGACGCCCTGACGGGCTCGAACTGTCGCGCCGTGTGCCGGGCGGCTCAGGCGCCGAGTCGGGCCCGGGCCTCGGCGGAGCGCTCCAGGAGGAAGGCCGGGACGGCAACGCCGTTGACGACCGCCTCGGCGGCTGCGCCATCGGCCGTGCTCGGCTCCGCGGGTCCGTCGTCCGCGGGCGACGCCGCCTTCTCGGCGGCCTGCTGCGCGGCCCGCTCCGCCTCCTCGGCCTCCCGGTGGCGGGCCACCAGGTAGCGCTCGTAGTCCTTGGTGCGCACCAGGTCGCCGTGATCGATGTGGCCCACCACCGGTCCGTCGACGAATCTCACCCAGTAGCGATTCCAGGTGAAGCCGTTGGCCACGGCCACCTTGCCCTCAGTGCCGGATGAAACACCGGGAAGGTCCGCCACGAGCCGGACCCGCTCGCCCCGCTTGAGAGTGCGGGCCTGGAGCGCGTCGGTGGTGTAGGTCTTGGGCGGCATCGACCGACACGGTAGCGTGACGCCATGGCACCCGACGACCTCCCGGGTCAGTCCGAGAGTGCGACGCCCCTTAAGGCCGACGACCCAACCGACCCCTGCGACGGTGCGGTCCCGCTGAGCGCCGGCGACCTCGGCTACCGGCCGTTCGACGCCGACAACCACTACTACGAGGCCCTCGACGCGTTCACCCGCCACGTCGATCCCCGCATGCAACCCCGAGTCGTGCAGTGGGTGGACATGGGCCGCCGCAAGCACCACCTCGTCGGGGGCAGGCTGGCCCGGGCGGTGGCCAACCCCACGTGGAACCCCATCGCCAAGCCCGGAGCCCTGCGCGACTATTTCACGGGCAACCCGGAGGGCCGCAACCCGGCCGACATGCTGCGCGACCGGGAACCGCTGCCCGACCACTACATGAACCCCCGGGCCCGGCTCAAGGTGATGGACGCGCAGGGCCTGCAGGCCGTTTGGCTGTTCCCCACCCTCGGCGTTCTCTACGAGGAACTGCTGCGCCACGACGTCGACGCGGTGGTGGCCATGATGCGCGGCTTCAACCGGTGGCTCCATGAGGATTGGAGCTACAACTGCGCAGAGCGCATATTCGGAGCGCCCTACATCGCGCTCGGCGACCCCGCCGCCGCGGCCGCCGAGGTGGACCGGGTGCTCGGCCTCGGGGCCCGCATCCTGGTCATGCGCCCCGCCGCGGTAACCACCCGCAGCGGCCAGCTCTCGCCGTTCCACACGACGTTCGACCCGGTGTGGCAGCTCATCAACGACGCCGGCGTGACGTTGGTGATCCACGCCTCGGACTCGGGCTACTCCTCGCAGGGCTACGCCGACGACGAGTTCTCCTCGGCCGGGCTGGGCGGCGGCATGGCCGGGGCCCCCAACCTTCGGGCCTTCGCCATCGAGCGGGCCGCCCAGGACTGGCTGATGCAGTCGGTGTTCGAGAAGATCTACGACCGCTTCCCGAACCTGCGGGTGGCCTCGGTGGAGAACGGCTCCGACTTCCTGGCTCCCATGTTCCGCAAGTTCTCCCAGATCGCCAAGAAGAACTACTGGTGGTTCGACGACCATCCCATCGACACCTTTAGGGCCCATGTATGGGTGAACCCGTTCTGGGAGGACGACGTGGACGAGGTGAGCGAGCTGATGGGCGCCGACCGTGTGATCTTCGGTTCGGACTGGCCCCACATCGAGGGGATGCCCGAGCCGCTCGACTACCTGGCCGAGCTCAAGGGCTTCTCCGACGCCGACCGCCGTGCCATCATGCTCGACAACGTCTCCTACCTGAACGAGCCCCAGCCCACCTGAGGACCATGACCGAGACCGCCTCCGCCCCGCCCGCTAGCGACATCGACGCAGACACCCTGCGGGCCGAAGTCGAGACTTTCTGCGACCAGAACTGGGATCCAGACCTGACGGTGGAGCAGTGGTGGCGCCTGCTGGCTGGGGCTGGCTACTCCCACCCGATGCTGCCCGTGCCCGCGGGCGGCCGCGGCTACGGCCAGGACCAGGCCGCGCTGGTGTCGCTGGTACTGGCCGATCGCGGGGTGCTGGGCCCGCCCGGAGGCTTGGGGCGCATGCTGGCCGCCCCCACCATCGCCATCCACGGCACGCCGGAGCAGATCGAGCGATTCGTTCCCGAGATCCTCGACGGCCGGGTCGGATGGTGCCAGCTCTTCAGCGAGCCCAACGCCGGCTCCGACCTGGCCAGCCTGCAGTGCCGGGCCGAGCGCGACGGCGACGAATGGGTGATCTCGGGCCAGAAGGTGTGGACCTCCGGGGGCCAGGTTGCCGACAAGGGCATGCTGCTGGCCCGCACCGACCCCGACCTGCCCAAGCATGCCGGCATCTCCTGGTTCGCGTTCGACATGGACCAGCCCCAGGTGGAGGTCCGGCCGCTGACCGAGATGACGGGCCGGGCCCTGTTCAACGAGGTGTTCATCGACGAGGCCCGGGTGGCTGACAGCGCCCTGATCGGCGGGCTCAACAACGGCTGGAGGGTGGGCAACACCACTCTGATGGTGGAGCGGGCATCGCTGGGAGCGTCGGGCCGCAAGCCGCCGGAGCTCATACCCGGCCCCAAGGGCGGCATCCTGGGCCGACGGGCCGGGGACTTCGTCGCCCGATCGATGCAGGCGCTCGACGGAGTCCCGCCGCTGGGCATCGACCTCTGGTGGTGGCTGGTCGACCTCGCCCGCAAGAACGGCACCGTCGCCAGCAGGGTGCTGCGAGACGATCTGATGCGCCTGTACGGGCTCATCGAGATCAACCGGCTGTCGATCCAGCGGGCCAAAGCCGGCGGCTCGGCCAGCGCGGCCGCGCCCAACATCGCCAAGCTCACCATGAGCGAGATGACCCGGTCGTTCCGCGACATCGGACTGCGGGTCGTCGGCGCCGACGGGATGCTCATGGGCGACTCCGACCGCCAGAGCGGCGGCCACATCGGCGAGGTGGCGCTGTTCTCGCCCGCCCCCTCCATCTACGGCGGCACTGACCAGGTGCAGCGCAACATCATCGGCGAGCGCGTGCTCGGGCTGCCCAAGGAGCCCGGCCCGCCCCGCGACACCCCGTTCAGCCAACTGCCCAAGAACTAGCGCCCTCGACCGCCCGAGGGCACGACAGGGCCCAAGCCACCACCAGCAGGAGCACCAATGAGCCGGCCCGTCGTCGAGTCGATCCATCTCGCAGCCGCAAGCCAATTGCCCATGAAGCCCGTGCCGCGGGTGGTGGCCGAGACCGGCAAGGGGCTGGTCGGGGATCGCTACCACGGCGCCACCCTGCGTCAGGTGACGGTGCAGGCGGCCGGCGAGCTGGCCGAGGCTGCCGCCGAGGCCGGGCGCCCGATCGAGCCCGGCCGCACCCGGCGCAACATCACCATCTCCGCCGACACCGTGCCCCGCACGCCCGGCCATCGCTGGTCCATAGGCAACGTCGACCTGGAAGTGGCCCGCGACGCCGCCCCCTGCACGCTGATGGAGGAGATCTTCGGCACCGGCGCCCAGGAGAGCCTCAAAGGCCGCGCCGGGGTGGCGTGCCGGGTGATCTCCGGCGGCGAGATCGCGGTGGGCGATGCGGTCGACCTCCGGATGGGCGCCGAGAGCACGGCGGGAACGGGCGTCCGGGCAGCTTCGTGACCGACCGGGTGCGCCTCGAGGTCGACGGCGCCGTCGCCACCATCACCAACAACAACCCGGCCAAGCACAACGCCTTCGACGACGAGATGGACGTGCGGCTCTTCGAGATTCTCGAAGAGCTCGCCGGACGGCCCGACGTGCGAGCGGTGGTGTGGCGGGCCGAGGGCCGCAGCTGGTCGTCGGGCCGCGACGTCTCCGCCATCGGCACCAACGTCAGCGGTCTCACCCACCACGAGCTGATGGTCCGGGGCCACAGGGGCATCCAGCGGCTGTGGGAGCTGGATGCGCCGGTGATCGCGGCCATCGGTGGCTGGGCCATGGGCGGGTCGTTCCAGCGGGCCCTGCTGTGCGACATCCGCATCGCGGCCGACGACGCCCGCTTCAGGCTGCCCGAGGTGGGCCACGGCGTCATCCCCGACACCGGCGGTGTGAGCGTGCTGTACGAGATGTGCGGCCACGGGCTGGTCAGCGACATGGTGCTCACGGGGCGCACGCTGACCGCGGCAGAGGCGCTGGCCCACGGCATCGTGTCGCGGGTTGTGGCCCCCCACGACCTCGACGCCGAGGCCCGGGCCATGGCCGAGTCCATCGCAGCCGCGCCCGCGGTCACTGTGAAGCTGGCCCGGCGGGTCATCTCGCAGCTGGCCCGGCCCCAGCAGCAGGCCTCCATGGCCGATGAGCTGATCTACCAGACGTTCCTCAACCGCAGCGACGACTTCGCCGAGATGAAGGCAGCCCGGGCCGAGGGCCGGTCCCCGCGCTACACCGGGAGCTGACGTGTCCCGCCGAACTTCAATCCGCTTTGCCACATCTACGGTGGTTGACTCCTTGAAGTTCGCTGGGTGACGATGGCTGGGCCTGGCGGACTGCCGTCCCCGCCGCCCGCAGGCGAGACCGCCTTGCGGCCGGGGACCTTCGGCGGCAGCACCGTGCTCGTCACCGGCGGGGGCACCGGCCTCGGCAAGGCCATTGCGGCCGAGTTCGCTCGGCTCGGAGCTGCCATCGTGATTGCGAGCCGCTCTGCCGAGCACCTCGAAGCGGGCCGGACCGCCATGGAGGAACTCGGAGCCCGGGTGGCAACCGCGGCGTGCGACATACGCGATCCGGCGTCCGTCGCAGCCGCCTTCGACACGGCCGAGACCGCTTTCGGGCTGCCCGACGTGCTGGTAAACAACGCGGCAGCCAACTTTCCGGTGCCGGCCGAGGACATGTCGCCCAACGCCTGGCGCACCGTGGTGGACATCACCCTCAACGGCACGTTCAACTGCGCCCGCGAGATGGGCCGCCGGCACCTGGCCGCGGGCACGCCGGGCTCGGT
The DNA here is from genome assembly GCA_047515615.1 of Acidimicrobiales bacterium. Classification (GTDB taxonomy): domain Bacteria; phylum Actinomycetota; class Acidimicrobiia; order Acidimicrobiales; family Aldehydirespiratoraceae; genus Aldehydirespirator. The sequence continues at coordinate 6,610 of JAKZWH010000194.1, forward strand.
GATCAACATCGGCGCCTCCTACGCCTGGACGGGGGGCCCGGGCTTCGCCCACTCAGCCGCGGCCAAGGCGGGCGT
>JAKZWH010000195.1:0-3796 GCA_047515615.1 Acidimicrobiales bacterium
GCGTCCAGGTAGTCGACGCCGAGCGCCAACAGCTCAGGGTCGCCGCTGCGGGCCAGCAGCCAGCCCCGGCCGGCCAGGGCGTCGGGGTCATCGGGGCGGGACTCCAGCACCCAGTCGAGGAACTGAACGGCCTCGAGCAGATCGCCCCGGTTGGCAAGGGCCTCGGCCGCGACCAGTGCGTCGGGCACCGACAGCGCGGTCTCGCTGAAGGGGGGGCGCTCCTCGAAGGCGGCCAGGGCGTCGACAGCCTGCAGCGCGGCCGCGTCGCGGGCCTCGGCCACTCGCTCGCGCACCCTGGCCTGGGCCAGCAACTCCTCGGCATGGGGAGGCGGGTCCAGCAAGTCGAACACGGCCAGCTCAGTGGCGGCCTGAGCGCCGTCACCGTCCTCCAGGGCCACGATGGCTCGGAACAGCCGAGCGTCGGGGTAGGCGGGATCCACGGCGATGGCGTCGTCGAGATACTCCACTGCGGTGGCCCGGTCTCCTCGACGGGAGGTGAGCCAGCCCCGGTAGGTGAGGGCCTCCACGTTAGAGGGCTGGAGCTGCAGCGCCTCGTCGTAGGCGGCGATGGCAGCGGCCATGTCGCCCTCCCCCAGCCGCGACTGGGCCTCGAAGATCATCTCGCGGGCGGTGAAGCGGATCTCGCCGGTGATGGAGCCGTCGGCGCCGCGGCTGCCGGAAGACCGGGCCACCAGCACCCCCGCGGCGCCGGTCACCGCCACAATGGCGACGGTCCACACTGCCGCGTTGCGCCAACGGCGCCGGCGTCCCCCCGGCGGCGGTGCGTCCCCGGAGTGGGCCGGCGCGCGACCGGGTCGCAGCATCACGACCAGCACGGCCGAGATGCCGCCGCCGGCGAGAAGCGGAAGGATCCACACCAGGCTGGTGATCCCGGAGCCGGAGGGGTTGTAGTCGATGTCGGTGTCGTAGGCGGCCACGAGCTGGTCGCGGATGTAGGCGTCGCTGCGGCCATCGTCCACCCACACCGCGATCCGCCGCCGGATCTCGCGGGCCACGGGCACGTCGCTCTCGGCCACCGACTGACCCGCGCAAACCGGGCAGGCGAAGTCCCGGGCCAGGGCCCCGACGCGGTCGGCATTGGTTTGCGGAGGGCCCTCGTTTAGCGACCCGTACACGAAGGCCGCCGCGGCCACTACGACAGCCGCGATCCAGCTGGCCGCCCTCAACCTCATGACCCTGCGGTGAGCCGGTCGATCACGTTGTCGATGCCGTCAGCGGTCACGCCCCCGAGTTGCTTCCACACCACCGCCCCCGATGGGGCCACGAGATAGGACTCGGGCACGCCGGTGACGCCGTAGGCGATCGCCGCCTCGCTGCCGCCCTCCACCAGCACGGGCCAGTCTCCGCCGTTGGCCTCGAAGAATCGGCGCACGTTGTCGACGCTGTCGTCGAACACCACCGACACGACCTCGGCATCGCCCGTCGGGGCGTGGCGCTCGCTGAAGGCGACCAACTCGGGGTGCTCCATGATGCAGGGCACGCAGGTGCTCTGGAAGAAGTTCACGATCACCCAACGGCCTCGCCAGTCGTCGAGGTCGAAGGCTTCGCCCGCGGTGGTGACGCCGGCGACCGGCGGTGCGAGCTTGCCCAGGATGGGGCTGGAGGCGTTTCGCACCGACGCGGAGTCCCGGGTGGCCAGCACCAGCACCAGCAGCCCGATCGCCACGGCCACCGGCAGCGCGATCCACGCCGCCCGCCGGCGCCGGACCGCCGGATCGCTCACGCCAGCGGCTCCGCGAGGACACCAGCCGCGGCGGGTTCGCGGCTGCGTCGCGCTCCGGCCGGCACCAGCGACAGGGCCGTGCCGAGGGCCATGACGATGCCTCCCAGCCACAGCCACGCCACCAGCGGCTGGACCGTCACCCGCAGGATCACGCGGTCGGGGCCCGCCTCGTCGGGGAACGTCAGCACCGACAGGGCCACGTCGTCGCGCAGGGTGGAGCGCACCGACGGGATCGGGATCGTCTGCGAGGCGAACGGGTAGGTGGCGATGGCCGGCCCGTACGTCTTGGCGTCGTCGACACGCACGAACGCCACCCGCTCGGTGCGGTTCTCGTGGATCACCACCGCCGACCCCAGATAGACGATCTCGTGGCCGGCGAAGGTCGCCTCCTGGCCGGCCTCGAGGTCGAACTCAGCCTGGCGGACATAGGACTGGCTGGCCGCGAAGGCCACCGCCACCACAACCACGCCCAGGTGCACGATCATGCCGCCGTTGGTGCGCCCCACCAGGCCCCGCCACCGGTTGCGGCGCACGGCCAGCACGATCTGGCGCAGCGCGGCCCCGCCCGCGAAGCCGCCCAGGCCGAACGCCAGCAGCGCGCCCCATCCCCGGGCCCCGCCAGCCACTGCCAGCACCAGCCCCGCGGCCGCGATCCACATTGGCACCAGCAATCGCCGGCCCAGCAACTCCGTCGGCGGGCGGCGCGACGCCCCTCCCCAGGGCAGCATCGGCGCCACCGCCATTACGAACAGCAGCGCGAAGCCGATGGGGCGGGTCATCCGATCGAAGTAGGGGGTCCCCACCGAGATGGTGCGGCCGTCGAAAGCCTCCACCAGCAGGGGGAACACGGTGCCGAGCAGCACCACGAACGCGAAGGCCGCGAACAGGGCGTTGTTGGCCAGGAACGCCCCCTCGCGCGACACCGGCGCCGCGATCCGGCCCGGCGAGCGCAGCTGATCGCCCCGCCAGGCGATCAGGGCCAGCGACACGGCCACGATGACCGCGAAGAAACCGAGAATGGCCGGGCCGACACCCGACTCGGTGAAGGAGTGCACCGAGGCCAGCACGCCGGAGCGGGTGAGGAACGTCCCCAGGATCGTTAGCGAGAACGTGGCGATCACCAGCGACAGGTTCCACACCCGCAGCATTCCCCGCCGCTCCTGCACCATCGCCGAGTGCAGGTACGCGGTGCCGGTGAGCCACGGCAGGAACGAGGCGTTCTCCACCGGATCCCACGCCCAGTATCCGCCCCAGCCCAGCGTCTCGTAGCTCCACCAGGCCCCGAGCACAATGCCGAGGGTCAAAAAGCCCCAGGCGGCCACCGTCCAGCGCCTGGTGGACGCCAGCCACCCCTCCCCGAGGCGCCCGGTGGCCAGCGCGGCCACCGCGAAGGCGAAGGGCACGGTGAACCCCACGTATCCGAGGTAGAGGACGGGCGGGTGGAACGCCATGAGGATGTTGTTCTGCAGCAGCGGGTTGGGGCCGGGGCCGTCGTAACCGACGGGCACGTCGACTCCGACGAACGGGTCGGCCGGACCGATCATGAGCGCGAAGAAGAAGGCGCTGACCGCGAACATGACCAGCAGCGCCCACGCCACCATCGGGTCGTCGCCACGGCTGCGGAACCTCACCGCTACCGCCACCGTGTAGCCGCACAGAACCAGCACCCACAGCAGGATGGATCCCTCCAACGCCGACCAGAGCGTGGCCACGTTGAACACGGGCGGCGTGGAGGACGAGCCGTGGTCGGCCACGAACTTCACGCCGAAGTCCCGGGTGATCAGAGCCCGCTCCATCACTGCGACGCCGGCCACCGAGGCGGCGGCCATGATGAAGGTGAGCTGGCGGGCGGCGTGGCCCCAGCGGGGACGGCGCCCTGTCAGGCCCAGCGCAGTAACGGCTATGCCCAGCAGGGCCGCGGCCAGTCCCCCGGCGACAGCCGCCGAGCCGGCCGCGACGTTGCTCATCGCGGCCGAGGCCCCCTCAGAGGGCTTCCCCCGAAACCTGCATGACAATTCATCATATAGCTACAAAATCCATGTAGATTTGATG
>JAKZWH010000196.1:0-7551 GCA_047515615.1 Acidimicrobiales bacterium
GTGCCCGGACAAACGGTATACAATCCGCCGCTGCGGGTCGGCCGGCAGCAGCGCTACCGGAAGCGTTGAAAGGCAACTAGGAGGAACGGCGTGCGCGACGGGCTGACCATCATCGACACCGACACCCATGTGTGGCCGTCCGTCGAGGTGCTCAAGCGCTATGCCGACCAGAAGCTGCTCGACCGCTGGGAGCAAGAGCTCGCCCACTACGAGCGCCGGGTAGAGCTGCCGCTCACCTACGGCGACCCCGAGGGCCCCTGGACCAACCTCAGCATCGAGCCCCGCGGGTTCCTGCGGGAGGTCGGCGAGAAGTCGCACCTCGAGGAGAAGCTGGGCGCGGGCGGGCGGGCCGCGCTGGAGGGCAAGATCCGGGGTTTGGTGGTGACCGAGGACTCCCCCAGCTACGGCGTGGGCCATGACAACGCCGAGGGCCGCATCGCCGACATGGACCGCGAGGGCGTCGACGTTCACCTGCTGATCCCCGGCACGTGGCCGCAGTCGGTGACGGTGTGCCCCACCGATGTGGCCACCGGCCTCTACGAGTCCTACGCCCGCTACATGGCCGACTTCTGCTCCATTGACACCGGCCGGCTCAAGAGCCTGCTGCAGCTCACCGGCGAGGACGTGGAGTGGTCGGTGCGCCACATCGAGGAGTGCGGCGATGGGCCGTCGGTGGGCGGGGCCATGCTGGCCCTGGCCGAGGGCTACCCAATCGACGATCCCGACCTGGAGCCGATCTGGGCCGCGCTGGCGGCCGCGGACCTGCCCCTGCTGCACCACTCGTTCTTCTACGAGCCCCCGTACTTCCCCGGCTACCGCGACGTCTGGGACAACATCGTGGTGGCCCGCACCGCCGCCCATCCCTGGGGGGCGCAGCTGCGGCTGGCCTACCTGCTGCTGTCGGGCGTGTTCGACCGGTACCCGAACTTCCGGGTGGGGTTCTCCGAGACCGGCTGCGGCTGGCTGCCGGAATGGCTGCTGCGCCTCGACGGGCAGTCCAGGCACCTCAAGAGCAAGGGCCCGGCCCTGTCGATGCTGCCCTCGGAGTACGCCCAGGCCGGCCACGTCTACTGCGGCATCGAGCTATACGAGGGCCGCAAGATCTACGACTACGTCGACAGCGTCCTGGGCGACGGAGTGCTCATGTACCAGTCGGATTTCCCGCACGCGCAGTGCCGCTTCCCCGACTCTCCGGGCGCGGCGCTGGCATGGGGCATTGAAGACGGTGCCAAACGCGAGAGACTGTTCTCAGGCAACGCCACCCGATTCCTGCGCATGGCGGCTTGACCGTTGCCCAACAGGAGCGGCGCTGCTGTGCACCCCGCACGAGACAAGAGACAGGACTAGGTAGCGATGGTCGAACGAGAGCAGACGCGGCTGCGAGAGCGTGATCGCAGCGAGGAGGACCGCCACCCCTACGAGGTGTTCTTCTCGACGTTCAAGGAGAGGCGCAACCTCGCCCACGAAGGCCAGGTGGTGATCAAGGGCAAGGACCTGCCCTGGCAGCAGTCGCGGCAGGGCCGCAGCAAGTACTACCTGCACATGAGGGCCGAGAACCGGGCCGTGCAGGACTGGATGGTGTTCCGCAAGGACATCCAGACCGAGTCCGGGGCCCACACCCACCAGGGTGGCCTGGTGATCTACGTCACCCGGGGAGCGGGCTACAGCGTGTTCGACGGGGAGGAGTACCACTGGAAGCCCGGCGACCTGCTGATCCTGCCCGTGAAGCCTGGCGGCGTCGAGCACCAGCACTTCAACTACGACAACTCCCAGAGCTCGCAGTGGATCGCCTTCATCTACATCCCGTTCCTATTCCAGACCGGCTCGATGCTGGCGCAGGTGAAAGAGCAGTCGAACTGGCGCGAGGCGGCGACCAGGGACACCGGCCCCGACGACACGGGCAGCGCCGACGGCGGCGCCGAGGAGGATCCCATCGTGGCCGTCACCCGGATAATCGGCGAGAGGGCCGGCGATGGCTGATCAGACCCTCTATGACCTCACCTTCGCCGACTCACGGGCCGAGCGCGACCGCCGGGCGGTGGCCAAGAACCTGATCGGGCGCGAGGACTGCGACGCCGAGCTCAACCGCATGGGGACCATGCGCTGGTACCTGCATCCCCACCTGCAGACACCCAGCACCAGGGCTCTGTACTTCCACGAGCTCGAGATCCCCCAGGGCTCCAACAGCGGCAAGCTCTACTGCCAGGGCGGGATCATCCACTTCGTGCTGGTCGGAAGCGGCCACACCGTGCTTGACGGCCGGGCCCACGAATGGGAGGAGGGCGACGTCATCGCCGTCCCGATCAAGGAGTCGGGCGTGACCTACCAGCACTTCAACACCGGCGTCGGACCGACCCGGATGCTGGTCTCCTGGGCCAACCTCGACTCAGCCATCAGCCCCGAGGGGGGCGTGGCCATGGAGGTGCTGGAGCCGTGTCCGGAGTGGCAGGCCGAGCACGGCTGAGAGAGCGCGCCGATGGGTCACCGCTGAGCACCAGGACAGTGCCATGCACCTAGACGGCAGCGCACACAGCGACACAGCTACAGGCGCGACCTGCCTGGCGGCCCGGCCCGCGCCGGGCTCGAAGCTGGGCCCGTCAGAGGCCAGCGTGTCGACCGCGGTGCTGGAGCGGCTGGGCCTGGCCGCAGGGCAAGCGGTGGCGCTGCGCAACGGCGAGCACGCCGCCTGGGCGGTGGCGAGGGCCCACGGTCACCACGACGACAGGCTGGTGCGGCTCGGACGGATGCTGTGGCCCCAGCTCGCGGTGCGCCCCGGCGAGACAGTGGCCCTGGAAGCGGCCGGCGAGCTGCCCGAGGCCGGCACGGCCCGCATCACCCCGCCCTACAACCTGACCTTCAACCTGCACCAGCGGCTCTTGGAGCGCCTGCGCGACGACGGCACCCCCCTGTACCCCGGCAACCGGGTGCTGGCCGAGATCTACCCCGGCGGAGCCGGGATGCTGGTGCGCATCGACTTGGCCTCCCCTTCGCCGTCGCGCATGGGCGACGCCACCGAGGTGGAGGTGCACCGAGCCGATGTGAGCGTCTCGGAGCGCCTCATCAGCCTGGCCGACGTCGGCGGGTGCGACCCGATGATCCGGCGGCTGCGCGAGCTGGTGGAGCTGCCGCTGCTGCGGCCCGCGTTCTACCGGCGCCTGGGGGTGCGCCCACCCAAAGGTGTGCTGCTGCACGGTCCGCCCGGCACCGGCAAGACCCTGATCTGCAAAGCGCTGGCCAACGAGCTCGGCGTGACCGCCTACCGGATGTCGGCCACCGAGCTGGTGGGCAGCGTGCAGGGCGAGACCGAGGCCAACCTGCGGCTGCTGTTCTCCCGGGCGCTGGCCCACGCCCCCTCGCTGGTGATGATCGACGAGTTCGACGTGATCGCCACCAACCGGGAGCGCCTGGCGTCGCAGAGCGATGTGCGGGCGGCGAGCCAGCTGCTGACCCTGATGGACGGGCTCGAGGAGGTGGACGGCCTGATCCTGATGGCCACCACCAACCGGATACAGGCCATCGACCCCGCCTTCCGCCGGCCGGGGCGTTTCGAGGAGGAGATCTTCGTGGGTCCGCCCAGCGCCTCAGCCCGCGCCGAGATCCTGTCGATCCACACCCGGGAGATGCCCCTGACCGTCGAGGCGCAGGATGCCATCACGGCAGTGGCCGACGAGACCGGCGGATTCACCGGCGCCGACCTGATGCACCTGGCCCGCTCGGCCGGCCTGGAGGCCACAAACCGCCTGGCCAAGGGCCGCGAGGGCTTCGAGCTGGCCGACTCGCTGGAGGGCACGGAACTGGCGGTGGAGCCAGCAGACTTCGAGGCCGCGCTAAGGACCGTGCGGCCCAGCGTGCTGCGCGACGTGGTGACCCGCACCGAGCGGATCACCTGGGACCAGATCGTGGGCCTGAGTGAGCTGAAGGCCCGCTTGCGCGAGCTGGGCCGCCGGGCGGTGGAGTCCGACGCGGCAGCCAGGGACGCCGAGGACCGCGCCGCCGGCTCGGGGCAGGGGGTGCTGCTGTACGGCCCGCCCGGGTCGGGCAAGAGCGCCCTGGTCCACGCGCTGGCCTCCGAACTGGGCGTGAACTTCGTGGCCATCGAGGGCAGCAAGGTCTACAACCAGTGGCTCGGCGAGTCCGAGGAGGCGGTGCGGGCGCTGTTTAGGCGAGCGGGCGAGGCCCGGCCGTCGCTGGTGATGCTCGACCACCTCGACGCCCTGGCCCCGGTGAGGGCAGGCGAGAGCGGCGAGCGCACCGACGAGCGGGTGGTCTCCGCGCTGCTGGCCTCTCTCGACGACGTCCTGGCCGCGGGCAGCGTGTTCGTGGTCGGGGCGTCCAACAGGCCCGAGCTGATCGACCCCGCAGTGCTGCGATCGGGACGCCTCGGCGTGCATCTGGAGGTGGCCAATCCCGACAGGGGGCGTCGGGCTGCGCTGATCGCGGCGCTGGCCGGCGTGCACAGGCTGGAGCTGGACGAGGACCTGACCGCGGAACTGGCCGAGAGCACGGACGGCTGGAGCGCGGCGGACATCATGATGCTCGCCGGCGAGGCCGCGAGCCGCTCTGCCATGGAAGACCGTCCGATGAGCTTCGACGATCTGGTAGACGCCTTGCCCGCCATCACCAGGCTGTAGCCGGGCACAGGCGGGCCACGGACGCCATGAGCCTGTTCGCCGCAGGGTCGGCGGGGGTGGCCAGCGGTCACAGGCTCGCCACCGAGGCCGGGCTACAGACACTGCACGACGGCGGCTCGGCAGTGGACGCCGCGCTGGCGGCGGCGTTCACACAGTGGGTGGTGAACGCGCCCCAGTGCGGGCCCGGCGGAGAGATGGTCGCCCTAGTGGCGGACGGCGCCGGGGAACCTCAGGTGTACGGCGGATGGTCGAGGGTGCCGCTGGCGCTCGACGGCGGCGCACCCTCCGACAGCGCAGGCGACGGGGCCCGCCGCGGTTGGCCCGCTACCAGCGGTCCCCGCAACGCGGTGGTGCCCGGCTCGCTGCGGGGCGCGGAGGCCGTGTGGCGGGCCCACGGCCGGCTGCGGTGGAAGGCTCTGTTCGCAGACGCGCTGGCGGCCGCGGCTGGCCACGCGGTCACGGCGCGCATGGCCGAGGTCTACGAGCGAGTGGAGAACCGGGGCCACACTCAAGCCCTGCAGCGGATCCTGGGCGCCGGCCGCGCCCCCGACGAGGGAGCCACGATCCGGATGCCGGCACTGGCGGCCACGCTGGAGGCGCTGGCCGGGCACGGCGCGGACGTGTTCTACCGGGGAGAGATGGCCGAGCGCCTGGTGGCCGCGGCCACCTCGGACGGCGCTCTGCTGCGCCACGACGATCTGGCCGCGGTGGAGGCGGCCGTCGAGCCGGCGCGACGATTCGACCTCGACGACGTCGTGTTGTGGGTCACGGGCACGCCCAGCCAAGCCGCGATCACTGCGGCCCTTTTGGCCGCCGTGGGCCCCGCCGCCGACCCGGCCTCCCGGGGCTTCGCCGAGGCCGTCGCCCCGCTCACCGAGCGGCAGCTCACAGAACTCTGCGCCCGCGGCCCGGCCCGGCCCGCGGGCACGGCCGTGGCCGCAGCCGTCGACCGCGACGGCCTGTCGTCGACGGTGGTGCACAGCCTGGCCGGGGTGCAGTTCGGCACCGGCTGGGTAGCGGGCGACACCGGCGTGGCCTTCAGCAACCGGGTGGGCACGGCGCTGTCGGACCGTCCGGACCTGCCGGCATGCAACCCCCGGCCCGGAGCGGTGCTGCCCCACACGCTCAGCGCAGCCCACGTGCGGCGCCGGCGCGGGGCGGGCTGGATCACCCTGGCCACCCCGGGAGGCGACCGCCAGGTGCAGTGGCTGGCCCAGGCCATCCAGCGCTTCCGGCGGGGGGCGGACACGGCCGACATCGCGGCCGGGCCGCGCTGGTTCGTGTGCCCCAGCGGCGACCGCTTCGGTGTGCCCGCCGGGATCGGCCAGCGGTGGTACGCCTTCGCGGAGCCGGGCATCGAATGGCGCGACGACGCCCAGCTGGCCGGCTACGAGGTGCGCACCACCGCCAACGTCGGCGGCGGCCTGCAGGTGATCGCGGGCCCCGCCGGGTTTGGCCGCGGGAGCCGGGGAGGCGTCGAACTCGCCAGCGACCCTCGCTCTGGCGGTGCAGCCCTAACCCACGTGTGACGAAAGACACGTTTACAGCAGGCGCGCCAGCCGAAACAATAGAGGCATGAAAGACACACGCCTCCCCCGGCGCTACATCCGAGAGCCAGGCGGACACCGCGGCCCGATTGCAGGACCCACCGCACGCGGGGCGGTCGACTCTTTCGCAAAGCCTGGACGGGAGATCGTCAGCGGGCCGGCCGGGCGCGCCGGCTCGACGGTTGGGGGGAGAAAGGAAGAGAGGACAGTGGACATTGCAGGAGTGATGGGCGTCGAAGCGGCCCAAGGCCGAGGCCAAGACTGGTTTACCGACCTTTATCACGACAACTACCGGATGCTGCTGGCTTACACCAGGAGGCGCGTGGATGAACCGACAGCCGACGAGGTGGTCGCCGAGACATTCCTGGTCGCTTGGCGGCGGCGTCACGAGGTCCCCGAGGGCTACGAGCGTGCCTGGCTTTTCGGAGTGGCCCGCAACACGATTCTCACCGCGGCCCGGTCTGCTCGCCGTCTCAACAACCTCAGGAGCAAGATGCGTTCCACAACCCCTCCCCCATGGGCTGTCAACCCATCCGAGGTCGTGGACCGGACCAGCGCCCTGCTGCCGGCTCTGCGCAGCCTGCGCGAAGCCGACCGCGAGATCCTGATGATGGTGGCGTGGGAAGAACTGTCGCACGACGAGATCGGTCGAGCCTTGGGCATCTCGCCCAACGCGGTGGCCATCCGGGTCCACCGGGCCCGCAAGCGTCTCGCCGACCGGATGACTGCGCTTGCCGGCTCTTCCGAAGCGTGAATCCGTACTATCCGAGGGAACATGGGTTGGGTACACGAAGGCGGGAAGGCATGATGACCGAGGACAGATCGGTCCCGGGCGATGACCTCGACGACGTCGTCGAGGATTTGCGCCGATGCAACCCTGTCGACATCGAAGCGCTCCCCTCCTCCCGCAGCACCGAAGCAATGGCGGCGCTGGAACGGATTCTCGATTCGGGCGACGAGCCCGATATCACCGAGCCCGAATCCGAGCCCGAATCCGAGCCCGACGAATCCTCACTCTCACCCGCCGCGGGCGACCCGGTGGGCGAGAAAGGCCGCCGCCGTGTCCAACGTCGGGGTGATAGCTAAGGGTGCTAGTACACGACGCCCGCAACTAGCACCCAGCGGCACCTCAACAGCGGACGCGGCGGCGGCCACCGTCGCTGACCGTACGACATGACCGGCTTCGGTGTTCGGCTCGCGGGTTGGTATACAACATGAGTCGAACTTGCCCCAGGACGAGCCATGTACGTAAACCTGACTTTCAGCGACCAGGACTGGCCCCAGCCCACGATCACGGCCATGGCCGGCTTCGCGGAGGAGCACCGCGACGAGCTGCGGTCGTGCCAACGCGAGGCCCGCTTCCCGGCCGATAT
>JAKZWH010000197.1:0-12443 GCA_047515615.1 Acidimicrobiales bacterium
CTCTATGTAACATGATCGCCGTGCAGTTGGACGACATAGATCTAAGAATCGTGCGAACCCTGCAACAGGACGGCCGGACCAGCTATAGCGACATCTCCAAGGCCGTGGGGGTCAGCGCCGGAACCGTCCGAAACCGGATCAACCAGATGCGGTCGTCGGGAATCCTCTCCTTCAACGTCTGGCTGGATCCCAGCCTCTCTGGCCTCGGGATCCACGCGACCCTGCTGCTCAAGATCCGGCCCGGACACCTGGTGGAGGTGGCCGACGCGCTCTCCGACCTCGAGGAGACCGGCTATGTGGCCACCCTGGCGGGCGCCTACGACGCCGTCGCCGATGTCTTCTGCCGCGACATCGCCCATCTCCGCCACCTGATCCACGACAAGGTTCAGAAGATCGACGGCGTCGCCGATGTGTCCACCAACCTCGTGACCGAGAACAAGCACCAGTCGAGCCTGGACCCCGGCGCCTTCGCACCGCCGAACCGCTTCTGAAGCGGTGAACGCGATTACGACTTCTCGCGGCCCATCTGAGGGGCAGATCGCGTACTGCTGATCTTCGATGGTCGCGAAGTGCCCATCGGCTGCCTAGCTCCGCGCCCCCTAGGTTTGCCGGTCCAGGACCATCACCCTCAAGTCGACACGACGCTCCCCAGTCGATCGGAAGGCGCACCTTGAGAGAGTTGACGATTGACGACATCGACGATCTGGCGCTGGGCGCGACGCTGCTGGGAACCGGGGGCGGCGGCGACCCGTATGTGGGGAAGCTTCTGGTCAAGCAGGCGATCGCCGATCACGGCCCTGCAATGGTGGTGGGACCAGAAGACCTGCCCGATGATGGCCGCGTGCTGACCACGGCCATCATCGGTGCGCCGACGGTGATCCTGGAGAAGATTCCCGCAGGCACCGAGTTCCGGGCTGGCATCGGCGCCCTCGCGGCCTACATGGGCGAGGATCCGGTCGCTCTGATGCCGATCGAGGTTGGCGGAGTCAACACGCTCGTGCCGATCGCGACTGCGGTGGAGATGGGGATCCCGATCATCGATGCCGACGGCATGAGGCGGGCGTTCCCGCAGATCGAGATGACCGTCTTCACCCTGCATGGGCTCATGGCGGCACCGATGTCGATCGCCGACGAGAAGGGCAACATGTGCGTCTTCGAGGCCACCACGAACCAGACCGCGGAGTCGCTGGCCCGTGCCGCGGTGGTGCAACTCGGTCTGGCCAACGCGATCAGCTGCTACCCGATGACGGTGGCCGACGTGCGCCGTGCCGGCATCCGCGGCTCGCTCACGTACTGCACCGAAGTGGGAAAGCGCCTGGCGAGGGTGAAGCAGGGCGCGGGCGGCGCCTGGGAGGAGTTGCTGGCCTACACCGACGCTGCGCTGGTGTTCAGCGGCAAGGTGATCGACATCGACCGTCGCACCACCGAGGGCTTCGCCCGGGGCACCGTCGTGCTCGAACACCTCCAGGACCCCAGTCGCACCATGCGGGTCGAGATCCAGAACGAGAACCTCATCGCATTCGAGGAGGGCGAAGCGGTCGTGACGGTGCCCGACCTGCTGTGCCTGCTCGACCACGAGTCGTCCGACCCGATGACCACTGAGAGCCTGGCCTACGGGCAGCGCCTCAACGTGTTGGCCATGCCGTGCGCTCCCGAATGGCACCGCGACGGAATGCTCGAACTCGTGGGTCCACGCGCCTTCGGATACGACATCGACTACGTCGACTTCCGGGAGCAGCGACGATGAAAGAACTGAGGATGGGGGTCGACGTCGGCGGAACCAACACCGACGCGGTGGTGGTCGACTCAGCCGGCGCGGTGCTCGCGGCCACCAAGACCGCGACCACGCCCGAGCCGATTGACGGCATCAAGTCAGCGGTCGCGGCGGTGCTGGCCCAGGTCGACGACCCGTCGGCGCTGGGCAAGGCCATGCTGGGCACCACCCATCCGACCAACGCGATCATCCGGCGCAAGGACCTCGACCGGGTGGGGGTCCTCCGCCTGGCCGCGCCGTCATCGCTGGGGGTGCGTCCCAGCGCGGCATGGCCCCAAGACCTGCGAGACATAGTCATCGCCCGCAGCGAGATCGTGCGCGGGGGCTTCGAGTACGACGGCACGCCCATCGCGGACCTCGACGAGGACGCGGTCAGGCGCTTCGGAGCGTCCTGCGCGCCGGAGGTGTCGGCGATCGCAGTCTCGTGCGCCTTCAGTCCAGCCTCGATCGATCACGAACTGCGGGCCGCGGAGCTGCTCGCCGAGGAGTGCGGAGCCGACTTCCCGGTGTCGCTGAGCCACACGGTGGGATCGCTGGGACTGCTGGAGCGAGAGAACGCCACCATCCTCAACGCCTCCCTGCTGACGGTGGCCAGACGGGTCGTCGAGGGGTTCCGCAGCACGCTGGCCGAGGCTGGGCTGGAGGTGGAGAGCTTCCTGACCCAGAACGACGGCACGCTCATGGCCGTCGACGAGGCCGACAAGTACCCGGTCCTCACCGTCGGCTCGGGCCCCACCAACTCGATGCGGGGCGCCAGCGCCCTGGCCGGGCTCTCCGACGCCCTCGTCATCGATGTGGGAGGAACCTCCGCGGATGTAGGGATCCTCGTCGACGGGTTCCCCCGCGAGTCGACCGCCGCCGTGGAAGTGGGGGGAGTGCGGACGAACTTCCGCATGCCCGATCTGATCTCAGTGGGGCTGGGAGGCGGCAGCATCGTCCGAAACGGCGACGGCCTCACGGTGGGACCCGACTCTGTCGGCTATGACGTGATCACCGAGGCCGTCTGCATGGGCGGCTCCACACTGACTCTCTCGGACATCTCACTGGCATCAGGCCGCCTCGAGGGCTTCGGCGACCCTGCCCTGCTGTCCGGTCTCGACGCTTCGCTGACGCAGGCCGCAATGGGCTGGGCGGACGAGCGCATCGGGGTGTTGTGCGAGCGGATGAAGGCTTCGAGCACGCCCCTTCCCCTGATCGCCGTCGGTGGCGGCGCCCATCTGGTGCCCGGGACGCTGCGAGGCGTCAGCGAGGTGCTCTGGCCGCCGCACCACTCCGTGGCCAACGCGTTCGGCGCGGCCATCGCCGAGGCGGCCGGATCGATCGACAAGGTCTACAGCTACGACTCAGCCGGCAGGGAGGAATGCCTGAGAAGCGCCCGCGAGGAGGCCGAGGACGCCGCCATCCGGGCCGGAGCCGACCCTCACAATGTGCGCATCACCAGAATCGTCGAAATCCCCATGACCTACGTTCCCGGGGGCGGCTGCCGGGTCATCGTCAAGGCCGTCGGGCCGCTCGCCTCCTAGTCGCGACCGAGATGCGAGCATCCGGTTCCAGTATCTGAGACGAGCGGGGATGCGGGTAGCCGACGCCCACAACGATCTGCTTCTCGCCGTGCTGCACCAACGCGAGCGCGGGCTGAGCGACCCCTTCGGAGACTTCTGGCTGCCACGTCTGCGAGCCGGCGGGGTCGCACTACAGTTCCTCGCGGTCTTCACCGAGGACCAGCATGTGGGCGAGGGCGCGCTTCGCCGGGCGCTGCTCCTCATCGAGGAGGCCAGACGCATCGCCGACACCCACGCCAGCGACGTGGCCATCATCGAGACCCGCCAGGATGTGGAACGGGTGCTCGCCTCTGGCCGCATCGCGCTCCTGCTGGCGATCGAGGGCTCAGAACCGGTCGGACACAGCCTCGGCGTGCTTGAGACCTTCCGGCGCCTGGGCGTGAGGTGCATGTCGCTGACGTGGAACCGCCGCACGATGCTGGCCGACGGCGCAGGCGAGACGGCCACCGGCGCAGGACTGACCGCGCTCGGTGCCGAAGCCGTGGCCGAGATGGAGCGCCTCGGCATCGTCGTGGACGTGAGCCACCTGTCGAAGGCCGGCTTCGACCATGTGGCCGGCATCGCGACCCGCCCGTTCGTGGCGACCCACTCGTCGTGCCATGCGCTGTGCCCCCATCCGCGCAACCTCAGCGACGACCAGCTTCGCGACGTTGCCGACTCCGGCGGCGTGGTGGGAATCAACCCCTTCGGCGGGTTGCTCTCAACGGGCAACCCCACCCTGGACGACTACCTGGCCCACATCGAGCACGCAATCGGGGTGGCCGGTCCGGCGGCCGTCGGGCTGGGCTGCGACTTCATGGAGGACCTGATGGAGGTGCTCGATCCGATCCTGGGCGCAGGCCTCGTCGATCCCCGAGACATGCCGTTCGTCGCCGGCATGCGGGAGCCGTCCGACCTGGGACCCTTCACCGCGGTGCTGGAGCGCAGGCTGGGCGCCGAGACCGCCCGGCGGGTGGCAGGCGACAACTGGATAGCGCTCCTGGGGCGGACGCTCCCATCGGAGAGCCCTGCTTCCCGCCGCGGGTAGTAGAAACTCGCCGGTGCCCGATTCCGGCCTGCGGCCCAGACCCGTCACCCTGAGACAGCTGCTGGCGGCCGGCGCGCTGGGCGAGAGTCGAGTCGTTGGGGGGGACACGGGCCTGGACCGGATCGTGGAGGACGTGCTCGTGACGGACCGCTGCGACTCGGCCACCCCGATCTCGCCGGGCCTGCTGGTCCTGCTGGACGCCACGGGACTGCGACCCAACTCCTATGCGCTCGATGTCGCCCTGCGAGGCGTCAGAGACGGCGGGGGTGCCGGTCTCGTCGCCGTGAACGCGGTGTCGGCCACGGGCATCGCCACCCGGCGGCTGGCTGACCGCTTCGGCACGGTGCTCGTCGAGGCGGAAGTGCCCGACATGCTGGCCGCGGCCGCGGCGGCGCGCGAGCTTGTGTTGCAGCCCTCCGTGCACCAGGCGGCGATGATGGCAAGGCTGCTGAGGGGCCTCGCCAGAGCAACCACAGTGTCTGGCACCCTGGTGCTCGTCTCGGACGTCCTCGGACGTCCGTGCTCACTCGTTGAGGCCAGCGGCGCTGTTATCGCAGGGCCACGAATGTCGGTAGCGCCCCAGGCTCTGAGGCAGCACTCGTATCACTCTCCGGAGGTCGGCGCCGGGGGCGAGCCCGGAATGGTGTGCCCCGTCGTCGTCGTGCCGGGCGAGCCCGTCCGGTTCTGGCTCGTGTGCCTTCTGGGCGACGCCGACGATTTGCTGCAGCGGGCTGGTCTGGACCTGCTCGGGGTGGCCTCGTGGGCAGTGGGAGCCAACCTGGTGCGCGACCGCCTCGTCATGGAGCACGACGCCCGGCACCGCCTCGCGCTGCTCAACGAGGTGGTCGGCAGCGGCGAACTGCCCGATGAGGCGATCCTCGCCCAGATGGCCACCTTCGGGTGGTCGGCCGCGGGATGGATCAGCGCATTCCATGTCCAGCTCTCCGGTCCGGCGGACTCCAACTGGGTGCTCGTCAACACCGATGTCCTCGCCGAGACGCTGCGTGCGGTGGGCATCGACGGTCCGCTCATCGAGAGGACCGACGGCTGGTCCGGCTGGGTGTGCGCGGTGACGGAGCCCCCGGTGGGCGACTACCAGCAGCTGGCGAAGAGCCTGCGCGATGCGCTGTCAACGCTGGTGGCCGACTCGCCCGGCGTGGGGGCGCACGCCGGGGTGGGCCGGCCCGCGACCGGGCTCCAGGGGCTGAGGGCGGGCCTCACCGAGGCCCGCCAGGCCGCGGCCCTGGCCGGCGCGGGCGGCCGGCGCGTGACGGTTCGCCACATCGACGAGCTCGGCATCCAGCGCATCATGTTGGGCTGGTACGGGTCGGCGGACTTCGGCCGGGTGGTGGCCGCCTTCCTCGAGCCGCTGGTCAGCGCGGACGCCGACGGCGTGCTGCTGCGGACACTGCAGGTGTATTTGGACTGCCAGTCCTCCGCGACGAGCGCCGCGGCCGCGCTCGGCGTTCACCGCAACACGGTGATGAAGCGAATCGACCGCATCGCGTCCACGCTCAACGTCAACCTCCACGACCCGGACCAGCGGCTCGCGCTCCAGCTCGTGGTCCGGATGCACCGCCTCGACCAGCCAAGCTGACCTCGACGCTTCTCGCGTCCAGCCGCCCCCAAGACTGGTGCGAGAAGTGCACTACTTCGCACTGCTTTGACAGCGATCTGCCCATTGAGACCCCACCTCGGGGTTCCGTAGCGTGCCTTCTCAGGCTCACACAACCCATCGCGAGGGGGACCCGATGAAGGTACGACATGCAGTGAGGCTCCTGAGCGCCGTCCTGGCGCTCGCTCTGATGGCCGCGGCGTGCGGCGACGACGAGGCTCCCGGCGAGCCCGCGAGCGAGAGCGTCGACGGCAGCGGCGAGGCGGCGACCACCGCCGACGGCGAGTCGCCAGACGACGACGCCACGCTGCCCGCCGACGCCCGAGACGCGACAGACGACGAAGGCGCCTCCGTGGAGGCACCCGCGCAAGAGGAGTCCACCACCACCGCCGCTGAGGCGCCGGATGATGAACCGTCCGAGACGGAAGGGCCCGCCGAGCCGAGACGGATCGCCTACCTCTCAGCCAGCTCGGCCAACACGTTCCTGCTGGCGTCGGTGGGCGCGATGCAGCGCCTCGCCGACGAGAACAACATCGAGCTGGTCGAGTTCGACGCCCAGTTCAACGCCGACCTGCAGACCACACAGTTCCAGGACGCGGTGGCCAGCGGCCAGTACGACGGCATCATCCTCGTCGCTCTCAACGGGCCCGGACTCGTCCCCGACGTGGAGGCGGCCCTCGACGCCGGGCTCGAGGTCGTGCTGTTCAACCAGATCGTCGGCGACGACCTGTCCACCAACGAGCCCCAGGTGGAGGGGATCGCGGCATCCGTTCTGGCCCCGCCCGTCGTCACCGGCGAGCGGGCCGGTCGGCTCACCATCCAGGCGTGCGCGGGACTCGACCCGTGCCGGGTCGTGTACATCTTCGGCATCCGCGGCATTCCGCTGGACGTGGCTCTGCGCCAGGGTTTCGACAGTGTGGTTGCCGGCGAGTCCAACATCGAGATCGTTGCCGAGGGCGAGGGCCAGTACCTGGGCCCCGAAGGCGGGATCAACGCCATCCAGGACATCCTGCAGGCCCAGCCCGACTTCGACGTGGTGGTCGGCGCCGACCAGCCGCTGCAAGGCATCGAGCTGGTGCTCACCGACGAAGGCAAGCTCGACGACATCGCCCTGATCGGCCTCGGAGGGTCGTCGCCCGCCATCGAGGGAATCCGGGACGGACGGTGGTTCGCGACCGTGTTCTACGCGCCGGCCAGCGAGGGCCGTCTAGCCATGGAGGCCATGATCGCGGCGCTGAACGACGGCACCTACACGGGCGGCGTGGACCCCAACGGCGGTTTCGCCGATGAGGGCATGGTCACCTCGGCCAACGTGGACAGGTTCACCGCGGAGTGGGATGGCTGACCCTCAGCCCGGCGAGCCGGCTCACGACGAGCCCGCTCATATCGAGCTGCGCGGGATATCCAAGCGGTTCGGCTCCACCCAGGCCGTCGACTGCGCTGACATCGTCATACGGCGCGGCTGCATCCACGCTCTCGTCGGAGAGAACGGCGCGGGGAAGTCCACTGTCGGCAAGGTCATCGCTGGGGTGCACACCGCCGACAGCGGCTCGGTGATCGTCAACGGCCGACCGTGCCGGTTCCGGTCACCGAGGCAGGCCTTCGCTGCGGGCATTACCACCATCACTCAAGAGCTGGCCCTAGTGCCGGAGCGCACCGTGGCCGACAACGTGTTTCTAGGAGTCGAGTCGACACGCTGGGGATTCGTCGCCCGCCACAGCACTCTGCGGCGCTTTGAGGCACTGGTCGCGCGGACCGGCATTGCCATCGATCCGGACGCGGGCGTCGGGAGTCTCAGTGTCGCAGAGCAGCAGCGGGTCGAGATCCTGCGGGCCGCGGCGCGGCGATCCGAGTTCGTCATCATGGACGAGCCCTCGGCTCGCCTCTCCGCCGAGGAGCGCAGCCAACTGCACCGCCTCATTCGGTCGCTGCGCGATCAGAACATCACGGTCCTGTTCATCTCTCACTTTCTCGACGAGGTCCTCGACCTTGCCGATGACATCACGGTCATGCGCGACGGACGTGTCGTGCGCCACACCACGCCGTCTTCGGAATCGATCAGCTCCCTCGTCGAGGCGATGATCGGGCGCAAGCTCGAAGGGAACTTCCCGCCTAGGGCGCCCCGTCCCCATCCGGCTCAGCGCCCGGCCCTCAAGGTCCGGGGCCTCAAACCCGCGGGCCTTGAAGCAAGAACGCCCGCCGACGCCGGTCAGGCGGGAGTGCCAGCCGAAGCACTTCCGCCCGCAGGGCTCGACCTCGATGTGCTCCCGGGGGAGATAGTGGGCATTGCGGGGTTGGTCGGATCGGGCCGTACGGAGTTCGTGAGGGGTGTCTACGGAGCCGACAGGACTGTCTCCGGCGACGTTCAGATTGCCGGCGGCCGCGCCGGCCGCTGCGAGCCCCGGCGGGCGATCCGTTCGGGCATGGGCCTCATTCCCGAGTCACGAAAGGAGCAGGGGCTGCTGATGGACCGCAGCCTCCGTGAGAATGTGAGCCTCCCGCACCTGCGACGCCTCGCTCGGGCAGGCCTTGTGGCCCGCCGCGCCGAGCGCGATCTCGTCTCCGCCTCCGCGGCGAGTGCCCGGGTACGCGGCGGTGGGCTTGAAACTCCCGTCCGGCTGCTGTCGGGAGGCAACCAACAGAAATGCCTCTTCGCGCGCTGGATGACTCCGGGTCTGAAGGTGCTCATCGCGGACGAGCCCACCAGGGGTGTCGACATTGGCTCCAAGCGCTCCATCTACGACCTGATAGCGGCCGCGGCCCGCGATGGCCTTGCCGTCCTGCTCGTGTCGTCGGAACTCGAGGAACTCGTCGGGCTGTGTCACCGCGTCGTGGTCATGCGCCAGGGGCGCTTCGTCGCAGAGTTCACCCACCCAGACCTGGACGAGGCGCAGATTCTGCGGCACGCCTTCGGCGAAGAGGCCGCCCGCCATCCAAGCTCATGACCGACATCGCCGGGGAATTGCGGCCTCCGGGAGCGAGTCGATACCTCAGCGTGCTGGCCCGCTACGGCATCGTGTGGGTGACCCTTGCACTCTTCGTTCTGCTGGCCGCCACAACCGACGGCTTCCTGACGGGCCCGAACCTGCGCAACGTTCTCGACCAGCAAGCCACGCTGCTCATTGCGGCCTCTGTCGCCACTCTGACCATGATCGCAGGCGGCTTCGACGTGTCGATCTCCGCGGTTGCGGTGGCCGCACCCCTGGTGGCTCTGCGGGTGGAGAACGCCACCGGCTCGGTTGCGCTGGCACTCCTCGTGGGCTGCGCGTTCGGCCTCGTCGTCGGAGCGGCCAACGGCTCCATTGTGGCGTTTGCCCGCATCAACTCATTCATCACCACGCTGGCCACGTCGTTCATCGTCTTCGGCATCGGCTACCTCGTGAGCGAGCGCAGCATCATGCGACCCTCCAGCGACAGCTTCCGCAGCATCGCCCGCACACGTGTCGCGGAACTCACTACCGCCACATGGATCTCGCTCGCCGTGGTGTTGGTGGCGTGGATCGCGCTAGCCGGCACCCGATTCGGCCGACACGTGTACGCCACAGGCGGCAATGCCGAAGCTGCACGGCTCGCAGGCGTGAGAACACGGCAAGTGGTAGTGGCCGTGTTCGCGCTGTCGGGGCTCGCCGCCGGACTCGCGGGCGTAGTGGCGGCATCGAGGACCATCAGTGCCACACCCTCTGACGACTTCAGCTTCGTGTTCGGCGTGATCGCCGCCATCGTTGTCGGCGGGACCTCCATCGCGGGCGGCACTGGCGCGGTGTGGAGGACGCTGCTGGGGGCTTTCTTCATCGCCTTCATGGTCAACGGCTTCAACCTCCACCAGATCGACCCCATCTGGCAGCGGATCATCCAGGGCCTGGTGATCCTTGTCGCCGTTGCGACCGATGCCTGGTCGAGAGCCCGACGTGCCTAGCCGTGCCGGACTCGACACCCTCGATCAAACCCGCCCTCCGAAAGGCCCGCAATGAGAATCCACATCGTCGTTCCGATCACATCCGATTCGTTCAACGACCAGATCACCCAGGAAGCTCGCGGCTTTCTCGGCGACGACGCCGACCTGAATGTCAGCTGCCTTCCGTATGGCCCAGCCTCCATCGAGTCGTTCTATGACGAGGTCCTCGCCGGACCCGCGATCGTGTCAGAAGTCATGAAGGCTGAGACCGATGGTGCGGACGGAGTCTTCATCACGTGCTTCGGTGATCCAGCGGTCCCCGCAGCCAGAGAACTGGTGGATGTCCCCGTAGTCGGCGGGTTCGAGCCCGCGGCGTCTACCGCCCTC
Organism: Acidimicrobiales bacterium; assembly: GCA_047515615.1. Lineage (GTDB taxonomy): Bacteria > Actinomycetota > Acidimicrobiia > Acidimicrobiales > Aldehydirespiratoraceae > Aldehydirespirator. Next base: position 10,261 of record JAKZWH010000197.1, read on the forward strand.
AACCTCGGCGAGCGTTTCTCTGTCGTCACGGTGCTGGAGAACGTCGTGCCGATGATCTCCGGGCTGGCCACCCGCATGGGAATCGCCAGCCGCATGGCGTCGGTCGAAGTGATCGACACCCCCGTCCTCGAGTTGCACGACAGCGACGCGCTGCTCAAGAGCCTCTTCGAGGCATCGTGTCGAGCCCTGTCCCGTGGTGCCGACGTGTTGGTGCTGGGATGCACCGGGATGCTCGGTGTAGCTGCGGCGCTACAGGCCCGGCTGGAGTCCGAGCAGGTGCGGGTGCCGGTGGTAGATCCCAGCGGCGCTGCCCTCGGAATGCTGCTGACCATGCACTCCATGGGGCTCAGGGCGAGCCGCACGACCTACATGCCCCCACCCAACAAGGAGCGAAGCGGCGCGATCAGCGGCTAAGCATTCGGTGCGGGGGCTGGTCGGCTTCCTATAGTCCGCTGCAACCATGACCGACGCTGTGATCCGCTCCTTCGATGCCGTTGTTGTCGGTGGGGGCATCGCGGGAGTCTCGGCCGCTTGGGCGCTGGCCCGCCGGGGACACCGCGTGGCTGTCGTCGAACGCGAAACGTCGCTCGCCGCGCACAGCACGGGACGGTCGGCCGCGCAGTTCCTCGCCTCCTACGGCAAACCGGCCCTCCGAGTGCTTAGCGCCGCGTCGCGGCCGTTCCTGGAAACCGGTGCCAATGATCTAGCTGACAGCGAGCTACTGGTGCCCCGCAACGTGCTCTGGGTGGCGCCCGCAGGCTTCGAGGAGCAACTATCGGACAGAATCGCCGCCAACCAGACCACGGGCACGATCTGCGAGCGTCTCGACGCCGCCGGTGCCATCGGGCTCTGCCCCGCCCTCGACCCGGCGTGGCTGGACGCCGGCGTGATCGAGTACGGCGGCTTCGACATCGACGTCGCCGGTCTGCACCAAGCCTTCCTGCGCGGCGCCCGCGCCGAGGGAACGACGGTGCTGCGGGAGCACGAAGTGAAAGCGCTCGCCCGCCGCGACGGCTGCTGGCACGTGGATGTCGGCGAGCGGGCCCTGAGCTGCGCCACTGTCGTCAACGCGGCCGGCGCCTGGGCCGACGAGGTGGCCCGCATGGCCGGGGTGCGCCCCGTCGGCCTGCAGCCATACCGGCGCACCGTGTTCACGTTCGCCAGCCACTACGAGTCGGCCAGTTGGCCCCTGGTCGTCGGAGCCGACGAGAGCTTCTACTTCAAACCTGAGGGCTCCGACCAGTTCCTGGCCTCGCCCGCCGACGAGGAGCCCGTCGCGGCCTGCGACGTCAAGCCCCGCGAGATCGACATCGCCTCCGGGATCGAAGCAATCAACCGGGCCACGGTCCTCGACGTCCGCTCGGTTCGCTCCACCTGGGCCGGTCTACGAACATTCGCTCCCGACCGGCTTCCCGTGGTCGGCTTCGATCCCGGAGCGGCCGGGTTCTTCTGGTGCGCCGGGCAGGGCGGGACCGGCATCCAGACCTCCCCGGCCATCGCCGCGCTCACGGCCGACCTCATCAGCGGCGCGACCTCCGGCGGACTCCCTGCTGGGCTTGCTGTCGAACTCAACCCCGAGCGGTTCCAATCTGCGCAGTGAACCGCGTTGACCAGTGACGACTTCTGGGTCTCGACCTTGGCGTCGCCGTCCTTGTAGGTCTCACTTAGGGCGTTCTTACACTCGATCGTGAGTTCGCGTCCGTCGTGGCGCCAGAACCGGAAGTCGGGCATGCCGTCCTGGTCGATCGGCTCGCAACGGTCGATTGACGGTTCGTTCGCGAGGAGCATGCCCAGATGGTGCTCGGCAACGCTCCCACGCACAGCGACGCCGAGACGGAAGTTCGATTCGATGATGTCGAGGATGGTGGCCGGCCAGCGCCTCGCCAGCGGTGACGTGGGGCAGCGGTCCCCCGGTCGTAGCTCGTCGTTGACCGTAAGCGACCCTGTAGACCGCCGAGCGAACCGGCCGCTGGGAACCGAGGCTGTCAAGTTCCGGTGACCGTCCACTAGAAGATCGGCCCTAGCGCGGCGAAGTCCGGGTCGGAACCGGTCAGCGGAACCCGAGCCAGCACGGCGTTGCCCATTTCGGCGCCCCCGCGGCCCAGGGGCGCCCCGGCGTAGTGCATTTCCATGCCGAGCGCCGCGGACAGCGCTTCTGCTTGATCCGGCGAGCACTCCTGGAC
>JAKZWH010000198.1:0-10202 GCA_047515615.1 Acidimicrobiales bacterium
CCGTGATCGAGGCCTACGGCATGACCGAGGCCACCCACCAGATGTGCGCCAACCCGCTGCCCCCCGCGGTGGCCAAGCCCCGGTCGGTGGGGGTTCCCACCGGCATCGAGCTGGCCGTGCTCGACTCGCGCAACCAGCCCCGGCCTGCGGGTGAGCGAGGGGAGGTGTCGCTCAAGGGCCCGACGGTGATCGACGGCTACGAGAACAATCCCGAGGCCAACGCGGCCGCGTTCACCGGCGGCTGGTTCCGCACCGGCGACGAGGGCTACCTCGACGGCGACGGCTACCTGTTCCTCACCGGCCGCCTCAAGGAGCAGATCAACCGGGGCGGCGAGAAGGTGTCCCCCCTAGAGGTGGACGAGGCCCTGCTGCGCCATCCGTCGGTGGCCCAGGCGGTGACGTTCGCCGTGCCCCACCCCAAGCTCGGTGAGGAGGTCGCGGCCGCGGTGGTGGCCGCCGACGGCGCGGAGGTGGACGAGCGGGAGTTGCGCCGGTTCGTGTCGCAGTCGCTGGCCGCGTTCAAGGTGCCCCGCCGTGTCCTGGTCTTGGACGAGCTGCCCAAGGGCCCCACCGGCAAGCTCCAGCGAATAGGCCTAGCCGAGCGCCTCGGTCTCGCTGTCGACGACTCCTGACGCCCGCGGCCGGAGAGAACGAGCCGACGCCGCCTACGTAGACTGCTGCCGGTGGCCCAGATCGAGTTGTTGACGCTGGCGAATCACGCCGAAGTGCAGAACGGGCTGCTGTACCTCAGCGGCGCGGGCTGGGACAGGGTGACCCGGGCCTACAAGGAGGGCAAGAAGCCCCGCCCGCAGCATTTTGCCATCGCGTTGTCGGTGCTGGTCCCTTGGGCGGAGACCAACCAGCGCCATGAGGTGGTGATCCGCGTCGAGGACGAGGACGGCCACCACAAGCTGATGGAGGCCACCGTCAACATCGAGGTCGGCCGCCCTGCCGGCAAGGTTCCCGGCTCCGACAGCCGCTCGCCCCTGGTGGTGACCGGCATAGTCCAGTTCCCCAACCCTGGCGGCTACCGGGTGAGGGCCACCCTCGGCGACGAGCGGCGCGACTACGCCTTCCGCGTCATCGACAAGGTCACATGAGCTGGCCGGAACTAGCGTCGCGGGCGTGATCAGACAGCTGCTGGAGCTGCCCCGGGCGACGTGGCCGCGCACCGTGCTGTTCGCCGGGGTGGCCGCGGTGCTGATCGCGGTGCCCTCGGACCTGATCGACACGCCGATATTCGGCCGGCCCGTGGAGGCGCGGGCGATCGACTACGTGATCCTGGCGGTCACCTCGGCGCTGATCGGGCTGATCTTCGCCATCCGCCCCGAGCCGGTTGAATCGAACGAACTGGCCGCTGCTACCGAGCGCCAGGGCACCAGGACCATCTGGGGCGGGTTCGTGTCGTTCCTGGCCGTTGGCTGCCCGGTGTGCAACCAGGCCGTGGTCGCAGTGGTGGGCGTGTCCGGCGCCCTCTCGTGGTGGGCACCGGTGCAGCCCTTCGTGGGCCTGCTCGCGGTGGCCCTGCTGCTCTACACCCTGCGCAAACGCCTCAACACCTACCGCCTCGCCGCCTGCCCGGTCCCGGTGTAGCCCCGGACGCCAGCCAACGTCGGCGTTGCCCGGTGTCGCCTAGCTGACGGCGGTCAGCCACTTTGTTTCGCCAGCGGGTTCAGCCGATCTCGGTCCACAGGCGGTCGATGGGCAGGGCGACGATGCGGTCGTCGTAGCGCACGCTGTGGGCGCCAGTGTGGAGGACCACCCCGACGGCGAATCGTTCGCCGAGCGCCTCGCGGAGCATCCGCAGGCCTCGCCGGTCTTGGGGATGGACTCGGGTGCCGGCTTTCACCTCGATGCCGACGATGGAGCCGTCGCGGCCGTCCTCGATGACCAGGTCGACCTCGGCACCGTCGTGGGTGCGCCAGTGGCCCACATGCGGGCGATGCTCCATCCACGACGCCTGCTTGAGCACTTCGCCGACGACGAAGGTCTCCAGCAGGTGCCCGAACTGCTGCAGCGCTGTGGGGTCGAGCCCGGCAAGCTTGTCGGGTGGCAATCGCAGCAGCCTCGCCGCGAGGCCCGAGTCGACGATGTGGATCTTCGGACGGGCCGCGGTCGCGGCGCGCAGCGTCTTGCCCCAGGCTGGCAGCAGGCGCACCAAGAAGCTGCTCTCGAACAGCTTGACGTAGTCGGCTGCGGTGCTCGTCGCTAGCCCTGCCGCCTTGCCGGCCCGCGACATGTTGAGAACCTGCGCCGTCTGCGCCGCGAGGCGCGACATCAGCGGGGCGAGCCCGCCGGGCTGGCGCACCCGGCCCGCCTCCAGCAGGTCGCGCTCCAGGCACAGCGCCAGGTAGTCGTCGAACCAGCGGTCGCGCGCCGCGTCGCTGCGCTCCAGCGCCAGCGGGAAGCCGCCGCGGGCGATCCGCCTGGCGTACTCGTCGCGGGTTGTGGTGGACGGCTGGGAGGACACGGCCGCCGCAGGGTCGATGAAGAGTGCTTCGAGCAGGCTCTCGCGCTGAGTGGCGATCTCGCCCTGTGACAGCGGATGTATCTCGATCCGGTGCAACCGGCCCGTTAGCGACTGCGACGCCAGCGGCAGCGAGTCGAAGCGCGTGGACCCAGTAATCACGAATCGTCCCGGCGAGGAATCGCGATTCAGTTCGGCCTTGATCGAGTCGAGCAAGTCGGGGACGTGCTGGTGCTCGTCGATGAACACCGGCCCAGGCCCCGAGACGAACAGCGTTGGATCGTCAGCCGCCGCGGCGCGAACCGCCGGATCGTCGAGATCGACCACGCGACCGCCGTATCCTTCGGCCAGCGCGCTCAAAAGCGTCGACTTGCCAACTGTGCGGGGACCTTGCAGCAGCACGACGGGAGCCTCGGCCATCCGCTGCCGCGCGATGTCTTCCACTCGCCGCTGTATCAGCCTCGCCACTGGTGTTCTCCCGTGAAACTCATTTTGTGTCTACCGTGAATCGTAGCAGAAGTATACCGCTAAATATAGCAGTTTTATACCGTGATATTCAGACATTCTTGTCGTGAATTCCAAGCGACGCACCCGGCACCGAACTTCAAGCGCTTTGCCATCCGCGAGGTGGCCAACTGCTTGATGTTCGTGTTCAAGCGCGATGAGAGCCGCTGAACGCCGACGGCGCTGGTGCTCTATCGCGCCGACGCGCCGACGGCGCGGTGCATGGCAACGGCCACCAGCGCGGGCAGGCCCAGCGATGCCAGCATCAGCGTCAGAAGGGATACGCCCAAGCTCAGCAGGACGCTGACCACCGCCGACAGCAGGGCGGCCGAGCCCAGCAGCGCGGCCCGGAACGTGCCGATCCCCCAGCCCGACTGGGGTGGCAGCGCGGCCACCAGCATGGCGTTGGCCACCGGCAGCACCGACACCGCCATTCCCACGAACGGCACCAGCACCCACACGCCAGCCTCAGCTGGCAGCAGCAGCAGGGGCAGGCCCAGAGCAAAGGTCATCAGCGTCATTAGGCGGGCTGTCCACGGTCCGCCCCGCCGGTCGTAGAGGGCGCCGCCGACGAGCTTCGCCGGCGCCGACAGAACCCGCCCCGCCGCCAGAAGCACGGCCACCAGGCGCAGGTCCACACCTTGGTGGTCCACGAAGTACACCGTCGAGAGCCCGATCACCACGAAGTGCATCGACACCCCGCCGAAGCTGGCGTAGCCGGCCAGCCGGTAGGTCTGCTTGCGGGCGTACTGGGCGATCTGGGCCAGCAGGGGCAGCGGTGCCTGGCTTCGGTCGACCTCGATCCAGCGGGGAACGTATGCGATGGCCAGTACCGCAGGCACCGCGCATCCCATGAACACCCAGCGCCAGCCTTCCCCGGCGAAGGCGCTCAAGGCAGCCACGGCCAGACCGAAGGAGTAGGCCAGACCCCAACCCGCGATGGCCTTGCCCGTCGAGTCGGGGTACAGCCGGGCCACGCTGGCCAGCGCCGGGGGGAAGAAGATCCCGAAGGCCACGCCCAAAAGGGTCTGGCCGGCCAGCAGCACCCAGAACGACTGGGCTCCGGCGGACAGCACCATCCCCGCGGTCAGGCTCACGGCTGTGGCCCGCACCATCGACCGGTCGCTCAGCCAGCGGCTGGTGGCCCCGCCGATCACGTTGAACGAGGCGATGCCCGCGGCCACCGCGGCCAGGATGGCGGCCAGATTGCTCTCGGTGAGGTTGAGGTCCTGCCGCACCAGCGGGAACAGCGGCGAGATCATCGTCTCGGCCCCGCCGAGGATGAAGTACACCGTGAACAGGTACCCGAACGTCGCCCAGCGAGGTGTCAACCTGCTGTCGGCGCGTGTGTCGCTCAACTGAGGCCTCAAACGGTCGTTGGGGTGCGCGTCGCTCAATTCACCCAGCAGGCCACGTAGTGGCTGGGTGAGCGCTCCCGCAGCGGCGGCCGCTCCTCGAAGCACTGCTCCATTGCCAGCGGGCAGCGGGTATTGAACCGGCAGCCCTTGGGCGGGTCCATGGGGCTGGGCAGGTCCCCGATGAGGGGCTTGTGGCTGCCGCGGGTCGTCGGGTCGGGCACCGGCACCGCGGAGAGCAGCGCCTGGGAGTAGGGATGGGTCGGGTTCTCATAGATGTCGTGGTGGCTGCCGACCTCCATCAGATGGCCGAGGTACATGATGGCCACCCGGTCCGAGATGTGGCGCACCACGGCCAGGTTGTGGGAGATGAACAGGTACGACAGGCCCACGCTGGCCTTGAGATCCACCAACAGGTTCACGATCTGGGCCTGGATGGACACGTCGAGCGCGGCGGTGGCCTCGTCGGCCACCACGAACCTGGGGCGTAGCGCCAGGGCCCGGGCGATGACGATGCGCTGGCGCTGGCCTCCGGAGAAGGCGTGCGGGTACTTGTCGGCCGCGCTGGCCGTCATCCCCACCATCTCCAGCAGTTCGTCCACTGCGCTGGCGAGCTCGGAGCCCCGCATCCGGGTGTGCACCAGGAACGGCTCGGCGATGCTCTCTCTCACCTTGAGCTTGGGGTTCAGCGCCGAGTACGGATCCTGGAAGATCATCTGGACCTGCTTGCGCATGGCCCGCCAGCGCGGCCGGCTCAGGTCGGTCACGTCGTCGCCGTTGAAGAACACTTGGCCCGCGGTGGGCTTCACCGCGCCCAGCAGGGCCCGGCCCGCGGTCGACTTGCCGCAGCCGGACTCGCCCACCAGGCCCACCGTCTCGCCCGGGGCCACCGTGATGTTGAAGTCGTCCAGCGCGTAGACGGTGCGGCGCCGGCTGCCCACCCAGCGGCTGTAGTGGACGCTGAGCCCCCGGCTCTCCACCAGCGGCGCGGGCTGCTCGCTCACCGGGATCCCCCCTGCACGCTCTGAGCGCGGTCGTTCGACGTTTCCGGCCCGGTGCGGTTGTAGCAGGCCACCCAGCGCCGGCCCTCGAGGCGGACGAGGGGCGGGGCGGCTGAGCGGCACACTTCGACCGCCTCCGGGCAGCGGGGCTCGAACGCGCAGCCCGGCGGGAACTGGGCCCGGTCCAGCGGCTCCCCCAGGATGCCGGTCAGCTCGCTGTCGCTGCGGTCCACTCTGGGCACCGAGCGCAGCAGGCCCTCCGAGTAGGGGTGCAGGGGATCGGCGAACATCTCCGCGATCGGGGCCCGCTCCACGATCCGGCCGGCGTACATCACCTGCACCCGGTCGCAGAACTGGGCCACCACCCCCAGGTCGTGGGTGATCATCAGCACCGACACCCCCAGCTCGGTGGACAGGTCGTGAAGCAGGGTGAGGATCTGGTCCTGGATGGTCACGTCGAGGCCGGTGGTGGGCTCGTCCGCGATCAGCAGCGTCGGCTCGCACGCCAGGGCGGTGGCGATCATCACCCGCTGGCGCAGTCCTCCCGACAGCTCGTACGCGTAGGACTTGAGCCGCTCGCCCGGGTTGGCGATTCCCACCATGTCGAGCAGCTCCATCGAGCGCCGTCTCACCGCGGCGCGATCCAGGCCGGCCCGGTGCCGCAGCAGCTCGCGCAGCTGCGCGCCCACTGTCTTGAGGGGGTTGAGCGACACCATCGGATCCTGGAAGATCATGGCTATCTCGCGGCCCCTCACCCGGTTGGCCACGGCCTGGTCAAGCACGTCCTCGCCCCGCCACCGCACCGAGCCGCCCATGATGCGGCCCGGCGGCAGCACCATCCCCAGGATGGCCAGCCCCATGACGCTCTTGCCCGAGCCCGACTCGCCCACGACGCCGAGGCGCTCATGGGACCCCACGTTGAGGGTCAGGCCGTCCACGCCCAGCACGGTGCCGTCGCGGGTGGGGAAACCCACGGTGAGGTCCTCCACCTCCAGCAGGCGCTCGGTGCGGCCCGGCTCCGCGCCGGTGGCGGCGCTCACCCGCCCGGCCTCTCGAGGATGATCTGCTCGCGCTCGGCCACGTCGTTGAACGACTGCAGCCACAGCGACAGCAGGTTCACGCCCAACACCACGATGGCGATGGCCATGCCGGCGAAGGTCACGATCCACCATCCATCGGTGATGTAGTTGCGCCCCTGCTGGATCATCAGCCCCCACGATGAGCGCGGCGGCTGCACGCCGAAGCCCAGGAAGGCGAACGCCGACTCCGACAGGATGGCCGCGGCCAGCTCCAGCACGCTCAGGGTGATCAGCGAGCTGACCAGGTTGGGCAGCAGGTGCCGCAACATGATCCGCCGAGATGACGCGCCGGCCAGCTCCGAAGCCTCCACGAACAGCGATGTCTTGAGAGTGAACACCAGGCTGCGCCCCACCCGGGTGAACACCATCCAGCTGGAGATGGCGATGACGATGATTACCAGCCACACGCTCGGCCCGAACGCGGCCACCAGGATCAGGCCGGCCAGCACGCCCGGGAAGGCCATCTGCACGTCGGCTGCGGACACGATGAGGGTGTCGATCTTCCCGCCGATGTAGCCCGCGATCAGCCCGAGGGCGGTGCCGAGGACCGCCGCGATGATGACCGCGACCACGCTCACCAGCAGTGAGATGCGGGCGCCGTCGATGAGCCGGGCCAGGACGTCGCGGCCGAGCTGGTCGGTGCCGAGGGGGTGCGACCAGGTGCCCCCCCAGCCCACCGGGGCCGTGAGCTTTTCGGGCAGGCTCTGCTTGGCGGGATCGGGCAGGAACGGCAGCCACGGGCCCACCACCGCCACCAGCGCGAACAGCACGCAGATGACGATCCCCGAGATGCCGGCCTTGGACTTGCGCAAGTGGGACCGCAGGTCGTCCATGACGGTGACGCTCTCTGGCGCCGCGCCGGTGTCGGTACCCGGTCCCATTGGGTCTGCGCCCGCGGTCATGCCAGGTCCACCCGGGGGTCGATTATCCGGCGGGCGATGTCCACCAGCAGGTTGGTGACCACCACCAGCGTGGCCAGCACCACCACCGCGGCCTGCACCAGGATGAGGTCCCGGTTCTCGATGGCCTGGATGGCGAGGCGGCCGACACCGGGCCAGGCGAACACCACCTCGATCACCACCGAGTAGCCGGTGAACATGCGGGTCACCTCCCAGCCAGTCATGGTCACGAAGCTCGAGGCCACGTTGCGGAAGGTGTGGTGCACGATCGTGTAGGACCGGGAGAAGCCCCGGGACAGCGCGGTGACCGCGTAAGGCTTGCGCAACTCCTCCACGATCCCGCGCCGGGTTATCTGGGCCAGCCGGCCCGCGCTGGCCAGGCCGATGGCGAACGACGGCAGGATCAGCGAGGTGATCCCCCGGGAGCCGAATGTCGGCACCCACCCGAGCTGCACCGCGAACACGATGATCAGCAGGTAGCCGATCCAGAAAGGCGGGGCGCTTATCGACGCCATCGAGAAGCCGAGCACGGCGTGGTCGGCGAAGCGCCGCTCCCACCAGGCGGCCACCATCCCCATGGGCACGGCCAGCAGCACGGTCACCGCGGTGGCTCCGCCGACCAGCTTGAGAGTGGCCGGCAGCCGCTGGAGTACCAGCCTCGAGGCCGGCTGGCTCTGCCAGAACGACTCGCCGAGGTCACCGACCACCATGCCGGAGATGAAGTCCCAGTACTGCACGCTGAGAGGCCGGTCCAGCCCGAGAACGGCGCGGCGGTTGGCCCGATGCTCCGCGGTGGCCTCCAACGGCAGCGACACCGTGGCCGGGTCCGTGAAGATGTGGGTGACCACAAAGACCAGCGAGGTGACGACGAAGATCACCAGCGCGGCGGCGATGATTCGTTTAGCGAGCCACCGAAGCAACGCGCTTCCTCCCGTCGGGCCACTACTGGCCCGCGACCGGGGCCGTCTGTATACCGTAGCCCGACTTTCCCGGCGGCTCCGAATCAGGCAGCTAGGTGCGCGGTCCCAGTTCGTTGAGGCTGCACCGAGAATCCGGTGGCGGCAGGGAACACCTGGTACTCGATGCTACGCCGGACTGCGCTTCCTCCGGATGGGAGCGGGCGGGCCCGTCCCTGGGCCTGTTCAGCCCGTTCAGTATACCGTAGTCCCAACCAGCTACGGGTCCGCATCAGCCGAGGGCCGCCTTTGTGACCTGCTGTGCGGACGCGGCCCGCCACGACATGGCGGGATCATCCCCAAGACGAGGATGGCAACGATGCAGTCACCTAGCAGTGCCCGCGAGGAGAAGTACTCGGCGAGCGGGGAGCACGCCTACAGGCGGTGGCCTCGGTACCGCTCCGCATCCGAGGGCTTGCGAAATTACTGGTACCCCGTTGCCTTCTCGAAGAAGATCGGCCGCAAGCCGGTGCCCTTGACCATCTGTGGCGAGCGGCTCCTCCTCATCCGTCACGAGGGCAGGGCGTTCGCTCTGAACGACCGCTGCCTCCACCGCGGCGTGCCCCTCTCGATGGGCAAGTGCCTGTTCCCGGGCACGATCTCCTGTGCGTACCACGGGTGGACATACGACGTGACCGACGGCAACCTGCGTGCTGCCCTGGTCGACGGTCGCGACTCTCCCATTGTCGGGAACAAGAGCGTGAGGCTGAGGACATACCCGGTCGAGGAACGCGCCGGCATCGTCTTCGTCTACGTCGGTGACGGCGAGCCGCCGCCCCTCGAGGCCGATGTGCCCGACGACTTCTTCGGGCAAGGTGTCGTCGCGCTGGGTTGGCTTCGGAAGAGACAGGGCGATTGGCGCTACGCCGTGGAGAACGGGTTCGACGAGGGCCACTCCACCTATCTGCACCGCGGCGTCGTATGGACGTGGATCCGTCGCAAGCCCGCATACCGGCTCGTTCACATCGAACAGCACGGCGATTGGCTCATCCGCACGGTCGACGACATCGTCGAACAGGATGACTATCCCGGACTCGGCCGATGGCCCCATGGATTCCGTCCATGGCAACGCAACGTGGTTGTCCGCGGCTCCGTCCGCCTCCCAGGCTGGGTACGCATCCAATGGCCGGACTGGACCGCGTTCGAGGTGTTCATGGGGATTCAAGAGGGTGAGCATCTCTCCTTAATGCTCGCCGTCTCCCAAGCCAAGGGCATCAAGGCTGCCTGGTTCAAGCTGCGCTTCTGGCTCTACATCCGGTGGGCGTACATGTGGCAGTTCAATCGCCAGGACCAGCAGATGATCGAGCAGGTCAGCATCCCGCCCGAGCGGTTGTTCCGCCCCGACAAGTCCATCACTACCTGGCGGGCGCATTGCGAGCGCAGTGCTCGGGGTGTTCAAGGAACCACGGGGGAGACCGTCGTGCATCTGCGGGCTGACGAGGGCGCTGATGAAGCTAATGAAGACCACGTCTTGATGGACGACCTGCGGGATGACTCAGATGCCCCCGTCTCCGGTCCCGGGTAATGGCGAGGACCGCGGCGAAGAGTGGGTGCCGTCGAAGCGGATCCGGCTCGCCAGGCTGAGTCCGGCGGCGGCCAAGACCCAGACGGCTGCGACGGCGAGCGCGGTCGAGGACGACACCGCGTCGCTGATCGCTCCGAAGGCCGCCGGTCCGATCACCGCGCCGAGGTTGAGGCCCCCGATCACGAACGAGGAGGCCAGTCCGGGCGCCTGGGGGTACATCCGCACGAGCGCCAGCACCATCAGACCGGGCCATGACCACCCCAGGATGATGGCGACCTGCCCGCCGAGCGCGTACAGCCACGGCGTGTCCGCAGCCATCAGCGCGTATCCGGCCGCGCTGACGGCCAGAAGGGCGGCGACGGTGCTGACGGCGCCCGTGCGGCCGCGGTCGGCGAGGGCGCCCAATGCGATGCGCA
>JAKZWH010000199.1:0-7859 GCA_047515615.1 Acidimicrobiales bacterium
AGGTGGACGACGCCGCCGCGAACACAGCCAGACCGGGCGTGTAGAACTGGCTGCTGTTGACCCGGCCGTAGACGGTGTCGAAGGCATCGTTGCCAAAGATGGCCGTGAACAGCACGAGCATCAGGATCGGGAACACCAGCGTGAAGAAGGCCGCCACCGGCGTGCGCCAGAAGATCCGGTTCTGGTAGCGCGCCGCCCGCCACAGCGATCTCATGATCCGCTTCCCGGTTGGTCGCCACCGCCACCGTCTTGCGCCACGAGGCCCAGGTACACGTCCTCAAGGCTCGGAGTCGAGACCGTCAGCCCTTCGAGTTCGATCCCCCGCTGGGCGGCCCATCCCGTGAGATGGGCCAGGTCGGCGGTGGGGGTGTCGGTGGTGATCTCCACGTGACGGCCCCGCCCGACGATGCGGCCCGAGACCGGGTCGAGCAGGTCCGGCACCGGCTCGGCTCTGTCGGGCACCGCGAAGCGGATGAGAGCCGAGCCGGCCCTAGCTCGCAGCTCGGCCGGGGTGCCCTCCGCGACGATGCGGCCCTTGGCCAGCACAGCCACCCGATCGGCGAGTTGCTCGGCCTCGTCGAGGTAGTGCGTGGTGAGCAGCACGGCCCGCTGCTGCGAGGCGAGCCGCTCGACCAGCTCCCAGCCCCGCCGTCGGGCCGCGGGGTCGAAGCCGGTGGTCGGCTCGTCGAGGAACACGACGTCGGGGTCGCCGGCCAGCCCGAGAGCCATGTCGATGCGGCGCTGCTGCCCTCCCGACAGGGTGGAGATGCGGGCGTCGGCCTTCTCGTCCAACTCGACGAGTTCGATGAGCTCCTGCGCTGGAACCGGGCGAGAGTAGGCGGCTCCATAGAAGGTGATGGCCTCGCGCACCGTCAGCTCCGGGTCGATGCCCGAGGTCTGCAGCACGATGCCGATCCGGTCGCGGAACGATGGGCCCGCAGTGGCGGGATCGGTGTCCAGCACCCGCACGGTGCCCGAGGTCCGGCTGCGGTGCCCCTCCAGGATCTCCACGACGGTGGACTTGCCCGCGCCGTTGGGGCCCAGCAGGGCGAACACCTCGCCTCGCTCCACCTCGAAGGACACGCCGTCCACGGCCCGGACCGCGCCGTAGTGCTTCACAAGATCGCTCACCGCGACGGCCGGGCTCACCGGTGGGCACGCTATCGGCGGCTCCAGCGGGCACGATATGGGGGTGAGGCCATTGCCGGGCATGGTGCCCATCGCCGAGTACGCGAGCCGTTGGGAGGCCGACCTGGCCGCGGCCCGGCTCCGTGAGGCCGGCTACGAGGCGACTGTGATCTTCGACCCGGCCACCGACGTGGCTCCTCACCACGTCACTGAGCGACTGGCGGTGGTTGTGGTGCGCACCGAGGTCGCCGATACCGCGGCCGCGGTGCTCGGCCTCGAGCGGCCCGATCTCGAGGCCGAGCGCCTCGACGCGGCTTTCCACCAGACGCGCTTCGCTGACCGCCCCACCTGGGTGCGCTACTTGACCTGGACCCTGGTGATAGCCATCCCCGGACCCTTCGCCGTCGTTGTCCTGTGGCTGATGTGGGCCGCTCTGCGGAGCCTCTTCCCGTGACCCGGGCATTGACCGGCCGGGCCTTTTGGTGTCGTCCAGCCCTGCCGTAGGATGACTCCGGCTATGCCCGCAACGCCCGTCGATCCCCGTCCCCTCGACATCCTCGACGGCGACTTCTACGTGAACGATCCCTACTCCCGCTATGCCTGGCTGCGGGATAACTCGCCGTGCCACTGGGACAGCATCAACGAGCTGTGGGTGATCACCCGCTACGACGACATCGTGGCCGTCGAGAAGAACAAGCGCCTGTTCATCAGCTCCGACCGCGACAAGGGCGGCTACCGGCCCAACATCCCAGCCGACCAGTCGATCATCGGCAGAGACGATCCGCTGCACCAGGCCCGACGCACGCTGGTGTCGCGCCGTTTCACACCCCGAGCGGTGCAGCAGTGGCGCGGCCACATCAGCGAGACCGTCGACGAGCTGCTCGACCCGGTGATCGAGCGGGGCCGAGCCGAGATCGTGGACGAACTGGCCGCTCCCCTGCCAGCCAAGATGATCGGTTTGCTGCTGGGTTTCGACGACGACCTTTGGCCGAAGCTCAAACACTGGTCGGAGACGTCCATCGCCACGGGCGGCGGTCCCCGATACCACACCCGAGAAGGCGTCGAGGCGGTTCTGGAGTTCGCGGTGGCCTGCGCCGAGCTGTACACCCAGAAGCAGGGCTGCCCGGCCGGTGACGTGATGTCGCGCTGGATAGAGGTCGAGACCGACAGTGACGCGATGGTGGGCGGCTCAGAGTTCGGGTTGGACCAGATGGTCTCGGACTGCCTGCTGCTGCTCGACGGCGGGGCCGAGACCACCCGCACCGTGATCGCCCGCACACTGCTGGACCTGGCCGACCGTCCCGACGCCTGGGCCGCGCTCAAGGGGGGCTCGGACCTTGAGATCGCGGTGGAAGAGTTCATCCGCTGGGTGACTCCCATCCACAACATGTGCCGGACCGCCACAGCGGACACCGAGCTGCAGGACCAGACGATCCGCAAGGGCCAGCAGGTGGTCATGATGTACCCGTCGGCCAACCGAGATCCCCGCCATTTCCGCGATCCCGAGACCTACGACGTCGCCCGCAGCCCCAACAACCACATCGCCTTCGGCTTCGGCACGCACTTCTGTCTCGGCGCGGCCCTGGCCCGCCTCGAGATCCAGATCTTCTTCGAGCGCCTTCTGGAGCGGGTGGCCCGCATCGAGCGCATCGAGGGCGCACCGCAGGTGGAGATGCCCAACGCCTTCGTCCACGGTCTGCGCGAGGCCCACCTAGCCTTCATCCCGGCCTGACCGGACTGCCCTGCCAGCCGAGACCACAAGGAGTCGCACCGTGCCCGCATCCTCATCGAACCTATTCAGCTATCACGGCAAGAAGGTGGTGCTCACCGGAGGCGCCAGCGGCGTGGGCGCGGCCGCCGTCGAGCTGCTGAGCGAGGCGGGCTGCACCGACCTCACCGTGCTCGACCGCAACGAGCCCACCGGTCCGGCCACCGCATATGTGGCCGCCGACCTCAGCGACCCCGACTCGATCGACGAGGCCTGCGAGGCGATAGGCCCGGGCGTCGATGTGCTGTTCAACAACGCCGGAGTGGCCGGCGTGCATCCCTCGGACTTCGTGCTCAAGGTCAACTACCTGGGGCTGCGCCGTCTCAGCGAGGGCCTGCTGCCCACCATGAACCGGGGCGGCGCCATCGTCAATACCGCCTCGGTTGCCGGGCAGGGCTGGCCCAAGCACCTCGCCGAGATCTCCGAGCTGATCGCCCTCGACAGTTGGGACGACGCCCTGGCCTGGATCGCCGACCACGGCGAGCTGATCGACCCGGCTCCCTACGAGTTCTCAAAGGAGGTGGCCCAGGTGTGGACCATGCACGGCTCGCGCCGCAGCTACCTCGAATACGGTGTGCGCACCAACAGTGTGTGCCCCGGGGTGATCGACACCCCGCTGCTGCACGATTTCCGCCGCCACATGACCGAGAAGATCATCGACTGGATGGTGGACCAGTCAGCCGGGATCCTGACCCCCGTCGAAATCGCCCGCACTCTCGTGATGCTCGGATCCGACCAGAGCGCAGCCATGAACGGCCACAACATGATCGCCGACCACGGGTTCAGCGCCTGGTTCACCACCAACCAGGTCGACTTCGCCGGCCTGGCCTGACCTCCCTGCGCCGCTGGCACCGCCGCCAGCACCGATAGCGCCCGGCGTTGAGAGCCCCGCTCAGGACGAGTAGCTACGCAGCTCAACCTCGTTGCCGTCGGGATCGCGGACGTACACCGACGAGCCCCAGCCTCGGGCCCCGAACAGCCGCTCGGCTCGACTCACCACCTCCATGTCTGGGTGGGCCACGATCGACTCCACATCGCCGATGACCCATAGAGCGAAGTGCGCTAGGTTCTCGCCGCTTCGATCCGCCTCGAAGAGGTCGATGATCGTGCCCTCATCGATGCGGACCGACACGAAGGGCACTTCGCCGGCCTTCCATTCCTCGTAGCGGACCGGCTCCAGCCCTAGCCGATCGCGATACCAGCGCATGGAACGCTCGGCGTCAGCCACGTTCAACACGATGTGGTCCAGCCCCCGCACCTCTGCCATGCCCCCAGTATCGGCCATGGCCGGCTCCTGTGCACTCTGGGCGCCAAGAGGCGCCGACCTAGCCGCGCGCCTCTAACGGTCGGGACGCACCTGCGCGAAGCTGCTGATCTTGCCTATCTCGGGGAACAGGAACCACCAGACCGCCACCACCGCCAGCGTGCCCACCCCGCCGAACACGACCGCGCCCGCGACTCCCAGCAGAGCCCCGGCCACACCCGACTCGAACGCTCCCAGCTCGTTGGAGCCGCCGATGAACACCCACTCCACCGCCAGCACCCGGCCCCGCATCTCCTCGGGCGTGGCCAGCGGCACCAGGGTGGAGCGAATGAACATGCTGACGGCGTCCGCCGCGGCCAGCACCATCAACGCGCCGAATGCCAGCAGGTAAGAACGCGTCAGCCCCAGCGCGATCGTGCCGAGACCGAACATCGCCACCACCGTCATCAGGATGGGCCCGACGCGGTGCCTCAGCGGCCGCACCGCCAGCAACACCATGACAATCGACGCCCCTACGCCCTCCGCGGCCCGCAGCCACCCGAGCCCGACGGCGCCCACCCCCAGCCGTTTCTCCGCGATCGCCGGCAGCAGTGCGACGGCCCCTCCGAATAGCACCGCAAACAGGTCCAGCGACATGATTCCCAGCAAGATCCGGTTGACCCGGATGAACCGCAAGCCCTCAAAGGCGTGGTTGAACGCTTCCCGGGCGCTGGCCCCGGGCGTCGACCGAGCTCTCTGCACGTTCCCGGATGGGACCAGCGTCAGCAGCCCGATCGCGACCATCGACCCGAAGGCGGCCAGCAGGTACGGGAACTCGGGGCCGGCCACGAAGACGAACCCGAAGACCACGGGCCCGACGATGACTCCCGCCTGCCATGCGACCCCGCTCAGAGCCACCATCCGCTCCACCGCGCCCGGCGGCGCCATGTCGACAGGCAGAGCCCGGCTCGCGGCCGTGAGGAAGGCCCGGGCCGAGCCGAATGCGATCACCAAAGCGAATATGGGCAAGACCGAAGTCGGCTCCGTGGCCACGTAGAGGTACATGCCGATCGACGCCAGGGCTTCTCCCGCCAGGCCGCAGGCATAGACGATCCGGCGTTCGTAGCGGTCGGCAACCACGCCGCTGAACGGCGCCAGCAGGGCTGTCGGCACGAAACCCGCCAAGCCGATGAAGCCCAAGTGCAGCTCCTCGCCGGTCATGTCGAACACCTGCTTGCCCAGGATCGTCACCTGTCCGATCATCATGGCCAAGCTGACAAAGTTGGCACCGAGAAGCGCCCACAGACGCCAGCCGATACGAGCCGAGCCCGCCGGCGCGTCCGACGACCCGGAGCTTGCCTCCGTCGAATCGTCGCTCGGCATCAGCCAACGCGAACGCCGGCTGAGCCTGCGACCGGAATGGCCCTGCTCGCGGCTACGTGGCAGGACTCACCTCGGCATAACGGTCGATGTGGCGCAACTCAGGGAACGCCAACCACCAGATCGCCACTACGGCCAGGGTGCCCACGCCGCCGAGCACCACTGCCCCGGCCACTCCCAGAAGCGCTCCGGCGACGCCCGACTTGAATGCGCCCAACTCGCTCGATCCGCCGATGAACACGTACTCCACGGCCATGACCCGTCCCCGCACTTCCTCCGGCGTGGCCAGGGGCACGATGGTGCTGCGGATGACCACACTGACGGCGTCGGCCCCACCCATGACCAGCAGCGCCGCGAAGGCGACAATGAACGAACGGGAGAGGCCGAGCACGACCGCCCCCACGCCGAAGGCGGCCACCACTGCAATCAGCGATGGCCCCACTCGCCGCCGAATCGGTCGCACCGACAGGGCCGCCATCACCGCGGAGGCCCCGATGCCCGCCGCGGTCACCAACCATCCGAGTCCCACGGCGCCCACGCCAAGGCGCTCCTCGGCGATGGCGGGCAACAGCGCATTGGCGCCGCCCATGAAGACCGCGAAGAGATCGAGAGAGATCGCTCCGAGCACCACCCGGTTGCGCCGGACATAGCGCAAGCCCTCAAGGGCGTGTCCGAGCGCGGCCCGAGCCCCAGCCCCGGCCGCGGACGCGGCCCGCTGCACTTCGCTCGGCGGCAAGAGCATGAGCAAGCCGATAGCGGCTGCCGAGGACCAGGCGGCCAGCAGATACGGGAGGGCCGGATCAACCTCGAAGGCGAAGCCGAACGTCACGGGACCGACGATGAAGCCGGCCTGCCACGCCGCGACATTCAACGCCACCGTGCGCTCCCGGGCCCCTTCCGGTGCCAGATCCATCGGCAGGGCCCGGCTCACCGCCATTAGGAAGGCCCGGGCGGTGCCGAACGCGACGACCAAGCCGTATATGGGCAGCACCGACGTCGGATCGGTCGCAACGTAGAAGTACAGCCCGACCGAGGCAAGGGCCTCGCCGCCGAGACCCCAGGCGAACACGAGGCGACGCTCGAAGCGGTCCGCTACCATGCCGGTAATCGGGGCGAGCAGAAAGGCGGGCACGAATTCCGCCAATCCCAGCAGCCCCAAGTACAGCGGGCGGCCGGTCATGTCGAACACCTGCTTGCCCAGGATCGTGATCTGCCCGACCGTCATCGCCATCGAGAAGAAGGTCGCTCCGAAGAGGGCCCAGAGCCTCGGTCCGATCCGCGCCGAGCCCGGCGGCGGGTCCGGCGGCACCGACCCGCTCACAGCAGGCCGAACTCCGATGGCGGGACCGCCGCCGCCGCAGGTAACGGCGGCGGCGCGTTCGGAGGCACCCGCCCCACGCTAACGCCGACCTAGCCTGCGAATCCCATGGTCCTGCCCGCCCTCGGCGACTTCATGCCGGAGACACCCGGCAGCGACGAGCTGCTGGATGCGTTCCTGGAATGGTCCGTCGCAGCCGGCTTGGAGCTGTACCCGCACCAGGAGGAGGCGGTCCTGCGCCTGCTGGCGGGCGAGAACGTGGTGCTGTCGACACCAACGGGCTCAGGCAAGTCGCTGGTGGCCCTCGCGGGCGCATTCGCGATGCTGGCCCAAGGGCGACGCACCACCTACACGGCGCCCATCAAGGCCCTGGTCAGCGAGAAGTTCTTCGAGCTGACCGCGGCGCTCGGCCCCGCGAACGTGGGCATGGTCACCGGCGACGCCTCCGTCAACGGCGACGCGCCGGTGATTGCCTGCACCGCGGAGATCCTGGCTCAGCGGACCCTGCGGTCCGGCGCCGACACTCCCGCCGACCTAGTGGTGATGGACGAGTTCCACTACTACGGCGACAGGGACCGGGGCTGGGCCTGGCAGGTGCCCTTGCTGCAGCTTCCGAGAGCCCAGTTCCTGCTCATGTCGGCCACTCTGGGCGACACGACGGCGCTGCGCCGGGACTTGACCGCCCGCACCGGCCGCGACACCGCGCTGGTGGCCTCGGCCGAGCGTCCGGTCCCCCTCGACGTCGAGTACCGGGAGACGCCGCTGCACGTCTCCATCGAGGAACTGCTCAAGACCGGGCAGGCACCGGTGTACATAGTGCATTTCACCCAGAGGGAGGCCACCGCCCGGGCCCAGAGCCTCACCAGCCTGAAGGTGCTCAACGCCGAGCAGAAGGCCGCGGTCAAGGAGGCGGTGGGCGGTTTCCGCTTCGACACGCCCATCGGCAAGGACCTGCGCCGCTTCGTGCTGGCCGGCATCGGCGTGCATCACGCCGGGATGCTGCCCAAATACCGGCTGCTGAC
>JAKZWH010000200.1:0-5875 GCA_047515615.1 Acidimicrobiales bacterium
GAGCAGCAGCGCCGGGCCGTCGGCGAATGTCCAGCGGGCCATCCCGCCCCTGGGCTTGCGGACCTGCTGGGTGTCGATGCGCAGCCGCCCGGCCTGCATGAGATGCACTACGAATGTGAGCGCGCCGGCACCGCCTGCGCCGCCCGTCCCGCCCAAGCGCAGCAACAGGTACTTGCCCCGATGACCCACCGAGGCGAGCACCTGGCCCACGGCCGCGGCGGGCCTGGGATCGAACGTCTTGAGCACGGCCGGGTGCAGCGGTTCGAACCGCACCAGCGAGGCTCCCGCGAGCGCGCCCGGCAGCCGCTCGGCGTGGGCTGCGACCTCGGGCAGCTCCGGCACGGAGGCGCCCGCCCCTAGATGAGGCCGAGTGAGGCCACCGTGTCGCGCTCGGCGGCCAGCTCGGCCACCGATGCGTCGATGCGGGCACGGGAGAAGTCGTCGATGTCGAGCCCGCCGACGATCTCGTAGGCGCCGTCGGCGCAGGTGGCCGGGAACGACGAGATCAGCCCCTCGGGCACTCCGTAGCCGCCGTCGGAGCAGACCGCCATCGACACCCAGTCACCCGGCGGCGTGCCGAGCATCCAGTCACGCACATGGTCGACGGCGGCGTTGGCCGCGGAGGCCGCCGACGACGCGCCCCGGGCCTCGATGATGGCCGCGCCCCGCTGCTGCACGGTACCGATGAACGTGCCCTCGAGCCACTCCTGGTCGTCGACCAGCGCGGCGGCGTTGCGGCCGCCCACTTCGCAATGGAACAGGTCGGGGTACTGGGTGGCGGAATGGTTGCCCCAGATGGTCATCTTGGTGATGTCGCCGACGGTGGCGCCGAGGCGGGCCGCGAGCCGGGCCTTGGCCCGGTTGTGGTCCAGGCGGGTCATGGCCGTAAACCGCTCGCGGGGGACGCCCGAGGCGTTGTTCAGGGCGATGAGGCAGTTGGTGTTGGCCGGGTTGCCCACCACCAGCACCCGCACGTCGGCGGCGGCTCGGGCCGCTATGGCCCGGCCCTGCACGGTGAAGATGGCGCCGTTGGCCTCCAGCAGGTCCTTGCGCTCCATGCCCTTGGTACGGGGCCGCGAGCCCACCAGCAGGGCGATCTGGGCACCGTCGAAAGCCTCGTCGGGATCGTCGCTGAGCACCGTGTCGGCGAGCAGCCCGAAGGCGCAGTCGTCGAGCTCCATGGCCACGCCCCGCAGGGCGTCCATGGCCGGCGGGATCTCCAGCATTTGGAGAACGACCGGCTGGTCGGGGCCGAGCATCGACCCGGAGGCGATGCGGAACAGCAGGCTGTAGCCGATCTGGCCGGCCGCGCCGGTGACGGCCACTCTCACAGGATCCCGCATGGCGGGCACGGTAGCCGCGCCGGAGGTCAAGGGCTCGTACTCATCGCTCTGCGGCGGGTGTTGCCGACCCAGGACTGGTGCAGCCGGGCGTACACGCCGCCCGCGGCGGCCAGGTCGGGGTGGGTGCCCTGCTCCACCACTCTCCCATCGTCGAACACCAGCACCAGGTCGGCCCGCTCCGCGGTGCTCAGGCGATGGGCGACCGACACCGTGGTGCGACCCACCGCGAGATGGGCCATGGCCGCGGCCAGCGCCTCCTCGGTCTCGGGATCCACCGCCGAGGTCGCCTCGTCCAGGATCAGCAGGCCCGGATCGGCGACCTGGGCCCGGGCCAGCGCCACCAGCTGGCGCTCACCGACCGACAGCCGCCCGCCCCGCTGACCCACCGGGGTCTGCATCCCCGCGGGCATGCCATCCACCCAGCCCCTCAACCCCAGCTCGTCGATGGCCGCGGCCGCGTCGGCTGCCGTGGCCCCGGGGCGCCCGTAGCGGATGTTGTCCTCGATGGTGGCCGCGAACAGGAAACCGTCCTGGGGAACCATTCGGATGCCCCGCCGGCGGGCCTCGGGGGCGACCCGGCGCAGGTCCACTCCACCCACCAGGACCTCCCCGGCTATGGGGTCGGCCAGGCGGGCCAGCAGGCGCACGAAGGTGGTCTTGCCCGAGCCGGTCTCGCCCACCACCGCCACATTGGCATCGGCGGGGATTGAGGCGTCGACGCCGCGCAGCACCGGGCCTCCGGTGGAGTAGGCGAACTCGACGCCCCGCACCTGCACCGGCAGCGGACCGGAAGCCAGAGCCTCGCCCTGACCGGGCGCAGGCTCGACCACGTCGACGGGCATGTCGAGCACACCGAGGATCTTCGACCAGGCGGCCAGCGCCGTCTGGGTGTTGTCGAACACCTCGCCGATCTCTGAGATTGGCCTGGCCAGGAGGCGCACCAGGAACACGAAGGCGACCAGTGCGCCTGCGCCGATTCCCAGCTCGTCGCCCCACCGGACCCCCACGACGATGACGGCAGCCAGCGCGATCGACGACACGAGCTCGACCACGGGCAGCATCACCGCCCACCACTTGAAGGCCGACAGCTGGGACTCGTACTGCTGGTCAACGGCCCGGTCGAGCCGGCTCCGCACCGCGCCCCGGTAGCCGTAAGCCCGGATCACCGCCGCCGCCGACACCGCCTCGCTGGTGTGGCCCAGAGTGTCGGCCACCCGGTCGCGCACCCGGCCGTAGGCGGCAATCTGGCGGCGCTGTATCCAGCCCAGGAACGGCAGCAGCGGCACGTGCAGGGCCATCACCAGCACGGTGAGCTGCCAGCTGTAGGACACCATGACGGCCAGCGTCGCCACGACCAGCACCGGGTTGACGATCCACGCCATGGCGCCCCACTGCATGAACTGGGCCATCGCCTCGATGTCGCTGGTCACGCGGGCTACGAGGACCCCGCGGCGCGACTGGTTGTGGGAGGACAGGCTCAGCCGATGGATGTGCTCGAAGGCCCGGACCCTCAGCCCGAGCAACACCGACTCGGCCATTCGCACCAGCCGGATGTAGGCCGTGCGGCTCGCAACCGCCACAACGAGCACCGCTGCGAGGGCGCTCAGCGACAACACCCACACCACGCCGGGCCGGTATCCGCCGGGGCCGAGCACGCCGTGGTCGAGCACCAGCTGCACCAGGATCGGCACGATCAGGCGGCCCACTGCGGCGAACACGGCCACCACGGCGGTGACTCCGAGGCCGCGGCGCAGCACGTCGCTCACGGCAAGGCCGCGGCGCAGCACGTCCAGCGCCCTCACTTCGTCCGCCTCGACGCCGACGGGTGCAGTCTCGGGAGTGTCCGACCCGGTCACGACGCCGCGGCCTGCTCGTAGGCCGACACCAGCGACCGGTAGTCGTCGCGGGCCAGCAGCTCGGTGTGGGTGCCGACGGCGGCGATGCGGCCGCCGGCGAGAAAGGCCACCCGGTCGGCCAACTCGATGGTGGAGAGCCGGTGGGCAACCACGAGCAGGGTCGTGTCGAGCCCCCTGCGCATGTTGGCCAGGATCTCGCCCTCCACCACCGGATCGACTGCGCTGGTGGCGTCGTCGAGCATGAGCAGCCGGGGCGAGCGCACCATGGCCCGGGCCAGAGCCACCCGCTGCCGCTGCCCGCCCGAAAGGGTCACACCCCGCTCGCCCACCACCGTTGCGGCGCCCTGGGGGAGGGCTTCCACGAACTCGCCCGCAGCGGCAACGCCCAGCGCGGCGCCCACGTCGGCCCGGTTGCCTCCCCAGCGCAGGTCTACGTTCTCGATCACCGAGTCGGCGAACAGGAAAGCCTCCTGGAATACCAGCGCCACCGCCTCGTGCAGTTCGTCGGCGGGGACACGGTGCAGGTCGGTGCCCGACAACCGGATCGACCCACGCGCCGGGGCGTTCAGCCCGACGACGGTCTCCAGCAGGGTGGACTTGCCCGAGCCGGTGGCGCCGACGAGCGCCACCGTCTCGCCGGGCCGCACCGCGAATGTCACTCCGTCGAGTACGAAATGGGAGCCGTAGCCGACGGCAAGGTCGTCGATCTCCAACCCGAGCGGCCCGGACGGCAGGATCCGGCCGTCACCGGAGGGCGCGGCTGCTTCCGGGACGGGCCGGTCGAGCACCCGGTCAACCCGCTCCAGCGACACGACCGAGCGGGGCATCTCCTCCAGGAAGAAACCCACGATCAGCAGAGGCAGCGCCAGCAGTGAGAACAGGGTGGTGGCCACCACGAGGTCCCCGGGGGTGGCTGCGCCCCGGCCCACCAGCCAGGCTCCCACCAGCAGCAGGGCGATCGCGCCCAACGTGGGCAGGGCGTCCAGGGCGGGCTCGAAGGTGCCCCGCATGCGGCCCACCCGGATGCGCTCGTCGCGCAGCCGCTCGGAGGCGGTGCGCATCCGCTCCACCTCCACCTGCTCGCGGCCCAGGGTCTTCACCACCACGGCTCCGTCGAAGCTCTCGTGGGCCACCGTGGACACCTCGCCGACGCGCCGCTGCACCTCGGCCGAGGGCGCCTCGACCCTGCGGGTGTAGATGCGGCTGATCACCGCGAGGGCCGGGAAGACCACGGCCGCGATGAGCGCCAGCAGCGGATGAGCGAGGAACAGCACCACCATCGTCACCACGACCAGAAATAGGACGCTGACCGCGAAGGCCAAGGGTTTTAGCACCATCGTGGCATTGTTGACGTCGGAGTCGGCGTGGGCGAGCAGCTCGCCGGTAGCCCGCTCGCGGTGGAAGTCCATGGGCAGGTCGAGGTAGCGGTGCAGCAGGGCCCGGCGCCAGTCCCGCTGCGTTCGCAGCTCGGCCATGGCCAGGTACCAGTGGCGCAGCAGAACCGACACCCCGCCGGCCACCGACACCGCGATCAACGCGGCGGCCGCCACCGCCGGCGCCGCCCGTTCGACAGAGTCGGCGATGATCACGTTGTCGGTGATCCAACCCAGCAGCCAGGCGCTGCCCACGGTGGCGGCGACGAAGCCGAGCGCCCCCACCATGGCCAGCGCGTGCGGGCCGGGATGGGCCCGCACCGACCGCATTATCAGCCGGAACCCCCGCCGGGTCACGCTCTCGGCGGAGGCGCTCAAATGGTCCTCCGCCCAGACAACCGAATTGGCAGCAGAATCGACCCTACTGGGGCCAAGATGCTGCCAATTCCGGCGGGGTCCCGCCCAGACAACCGCGTGGGCGCCTCGTGAGCGTCACCGTCAGAGACGATCGACTATGGCTGCGGCGAACTCCGAGCACTTCACCTCGGTGGCGCCCTCGGTGAGCCGGGCGAAGTCGTAGGTGACGATGCCGTCGCCGATGGTGGCCTCCACTGCGGCGACGATGTCGTCGGCGGCGTCCTGCCAGCCGATGTGCTCGAACATGAGCGCGCCCGACAGCAGCACCGACGACGGGTTCACCTTGTCCTGGCCGGCGTAGCGGGGCGCGGTGCCGTGGGTGGCCTCGAACACGCCGTGACCGGTGACGTAGTTGATGTTGGCTCCGGGAGCGATGCCTATGCCGCCCACCTGGGCTGCCAGCGCGTCGGAGATGTAGTCGCCGTTGAGGTTCATGGTGGCGATCACGTCGAACTCCGCGGGGCGGGTGAGCACCTGCTGCAGGGCGATGTCCGCGATGGTGTCCTGCACCAGGATCTTGTCGCCCGGGTCGCCGCCGCAGTCCTCCCAGGCCACGGCCACGTCGGAGAACTCCTCGCGCACGAGCTCGTAGCCCCAATTTCGGAAGGCCCCCTCGGTGAACTTCATGATGTTGCCCTTGTGCACCCAGTGGACCCGCTTGCGGCCCCGGCGCAGCGCGTAGTCGAGGGCGGCCCTCTGCAGGCGCTGCGAGCCGAACTTGGACACCGGCTTGATTCCTATCCCAGCGTCGGCGCGGATCTCCCAGCCGAAGGCGTCGTGCAGCAACTCGATGAGCCGGGCCGACTCCGGCGAGCCCGACGGCACCTCCAGGCCGGCGTAGATGTCCTCGGTGTTCTCCCGGAAGATCACCATGTCGACCAACTGC
>JAKZWH010000201.1:0-9626 GCA_047515615.1 Acidimicrobiales bacterium
GGTTCCGCAGGCACCCCGGCTCGGGGCTCCGCGAGGATCTCTGGCACCGGCTCGGGGGACTCCTCGGACCCCGCCGCGACGTCGCCCAGCGCGGCGAGCACCTCCCTGGCCCGGTCCTCCAGTCCGGACGGCTCGGGTCCCATGGGCAGGCGGCACGGCCCCGCGGGCAGCCCCAGCACCCGCAACATGCACTTGGTGGGCACCGGGTTGGGGGCGTCGTCGCCGCTCTCGAAGTCATAGGAGTCGAGAAGCCGGCGGTTGATGGCGGCCGCCTCGGCCACCCGGCCGCTCTCGAAGGCGTCGAACATGGCCGCCATCTGCTGGCCCGCCCAGTGGGTGGCCACGCCGATCACACCGACCGCCCCGATCGACAGCAGAGGCAGGGTTAGCGAGTCGTCGCCGCAGTACACCTCGAAGCCGTCGGGGGCCATCTCCAGCAGGCGGGCCGTCTCCGCGGGAGAACCGGCCGCGTCCTTGAGCCCGACGATGTTGGGCACCTCGTGGGCCAGCCGGGCCATGGTCTCGGTGGCGACCTTGCGCCCGGTCCGACCGGGTATGTCGTAGATGATCACCGGGAGGTGCGTGGCGGCCGCGCAGTGGCGGAAATGCCTGTCGAGCCCGGCCTGCGACGGGCGGTTGTAGTAGCCGGCCACGTGCAGGATCCCGGTCGCCCCGGCCTCCGTGCAGCGCTCAGTGAGGTCGATGGCGGCGCGGGTGTCGTTGCTCCCGGCCCCCGCGACTACCGCCACGTCGACCGCGGCCACCACCGCGGCCACCAGGTCGGCCTGCTCGGCGTGGGTGAGGGTGGGGCTCTCTCCGGTGGTGCCTGCCACGACGAGGCCCTCGTTGCCGTGGGCGACGAGCCACTGGGACAGCCGGGCGGCGCCGTCAAGGTCCAGCGCCCCCTCCTCGGTGAAGGGCGTGACCATTGCGGTGAGCACTCGTCCGAACCGGGCCATGGCCAACAACTTTAGGCGGTCTGGGGAGTTTCCTCGCGGCCTGTGACGGCCCGGCGCAGGATCAGGCCGTACACCACCACCGCTCCGACTGAGAAGAAGAGCCACTGGAACGCGTAAGACAGGTGCGGTCCATCGCCCAGATCGGGATCGGGCACCGGCACCGGCAGCCCCTCGGGCTGCCGGGGAGTTTGAGTCCTCAGCCTGATCCAGGCGTCCGCCACCTCGACGCCGGAGACTTCTGTGAAACGGTCCAGGTCCATGCGGGAGATCTCGGGCGTCTCGCCCGGGTCGGTCACCGCGACCCTGCCCCCGCCGACGCTGGCGAAGGCCAGCCCGACCACCGTGACCGAGCCGGCCGGCGGCGCCGTGCTGCGGTCGTCCAGTCCCACCACGGCCCGGCGGGGTATCCATCCCCTCACCACCGCGACGTCGCGGCCGTCGTCCAGCTCTAGAGGCGTCGCCAGCCAATATCCGGGCTGGCCGCCGCTGCTGCGATTGCCGATGCGCACCTCGGCGCCGGCCCGGTAGGTGCCCGTCGCGCTCACCGCCGTGTATTCGGGAACCCGTCCGCTCCCGTCGAGGTGCTCGGCGATGTCGACCGGGGTTAGGGACATCGAGGAGGCGATGGCGGCGTTGTCGGCCTGGCGCTCGTCGAGGCGCCGAAGCTGCCAGAAACCCAGGTTGCCCATGAGCACCACCATCGCCACGGCGAACAGGTGCGAGGCCACCCATCCCGGCGATCCCAGCCGGCGCACGGCCTCTCAGCGCCTCCGCTGCGGCTTCAGAAGCCCAGCACCTCGCCGAGGCCGACCGTCACGCCCACCCCCAGCGACACCACGCGCTTGGTTGCCAGAAGCATGCCGGGCATGAACGCCGACCGGTCGACGGTGTCGTGACGGATGGTCAGGGTCTCGCCGGGGCCGCCGAGCAGCACCTCCTGATGGGCGACCAGGCCCTTCAGGCGCACCGAGTGCACCCGGATGCCGCCGGGGCCGCGGCCGCCGCGGGCACCGGGCAAGCCCTCGCTCACCGTCGGGTCCGGCGCCCAGTCGCCGGATGCCGCGGCCATCGCCTCGGCGGTCGCCAATGCCGTCCCCGAGGGGGCGTCGACCTTGCGGTCGTGGTGAAACTCGATCACCTCGGCGGTGTCGAAGTACGGCGCGGCCAGAGCCGCGAAGCGGGTCATCAGCACGGCGCCGACCGCGAAGTTGGGCGCGACGATGCAGTGGCTGCGTACGAAGGCGTCCCGCAGGGCGTCGGTGTCGCGGTCGCCCAGTCCCGACGTGCCGATCACGGCATGCATGCCTGCCGCGGCGAGGTGAGGCATGTTGGCCCGGACCGCCTCGGCCACGGTGAAGTCGACCACCACCTCAGCACCCGCATCGACGAACTCGCGAATCGATCCGGCCGAGCCGATGGCGGCCACCAGCTCGGTCTCCGGATCGGATTCGATAGTCCTGCAGGCCTCAGCGCCCATGCGCCCCGTGGCGCCGCACACGCCGACCCTGATCATCGTCAGCGCGAACTGCGGGGGCCGCCGCGGCTCCGGCCGCGGCGAGCCCGCTGATCTGGACCGAGATCGCCGAACTCGCTCTGGAGGTCCGAGTCGAAGGAATCCTCGAAGGAGACCACCTTGGCGTTGGACACCGGCGCCGGTGGCCGGGCTCGGGAGCTGTCCCGCCCGTCGCGGCGCGGCTCGCGCTCACCCCGCCCGTCGCGGCCAGAGCTGGGCCGGCCGCCACGGTCCGTGTTGCGGTCGCGGTCGCGCCTGTCGGAGCCGCGGTCCGCATCGCCGCTGTACGAGTCCCGTCGCGGCTCGCCCCGGTCGAAGTCCCTGCGGCCTCTGCCGTCGGAGCCGTCTCGACCGGACTCCCGGCGGCGGGGCGAGGGCGCGCCGTCGGAGTCGTCGGTCTTGGGAAGCAGCGAGATCTTCCCGTTGGGGTCGACGTCCTCGACGATCACCTCGATCTCCTCGCCGAGCTCCAGCACGTCCTCGACCCTGTCGATGCGCCTGCCGCCTCCCAGCTTGGAGATGTGCACCAGCCCGTCGCGGCCGGGAAGGATGTTCACGAACGCCCCGAACTTGGTGATGTTCACCACTCGGCCCCGGTAGGTGGCACCCACGTCGGCGGTGGGCGGGTCCAGTATGAGCTTGATCTGGCGCTCGGCCTCCAGGACCGCGCCCAGGTCCGTGGACGCGATTACCACGATCCCGACCGCGCCGTCGTCGTCCACGCTGATGTCCGCCCCGGTCTCGGACTGGATGGCGTTGATCACCTTGCCCTTGGGCCCGATGACCTCTCCGATCTTGTCGACCGGGATCTCGAAGGAGGTGATCTTCGGAGCCGTGTCGCGCACCTCGGGCCGCGGCTCCATGATGGTCTCCGCCATCACGTCGAGGATGTCCAGGCGAGCCTCGCGGGCCTGGCGCAGCGCGTCGGCGAGCACCGATGCCGGGATGCCCGAGATCTTGGTGTCGAGCTGCAGCGCGGTAATGAAGTCTGTGGTGCCCGCGACCTTGAAGTCCATGTCGCCGAACGCGTCCTCCGCGCCGAGGATGTCGGTGAGGGTGACCCAGGCGTCGTCGGCGTGAACGAGGCCCATGGCCACACCAGCCACCGGCGCCTTGATCGGCACGCCGGCGTCCATCAGCGACAGCGTGGACCCGCACACCGACGCCATCGAGCTCGACCCGTTGGAGGCCATCACCTCCGAGACGGTGCGCACCGTGTAGGGCCACTCGTCAAAGCCGGGCATCACCGCGAACACGGCTCGCTCGGCGAGCGCCCCGTGGCCGATCTCGCGCCGCTTGGGCCCTCGCATGAAGCCGGTCTCGCCGGTGCAGAACGGCGGGAAGTTGTAATGGTGGAAGTAGCGCTTCTTGTCGGTGGGCGACAGGTCGTCGATCATCATGTCGCTGCGGCCGATGCCCAGTGTGGTGAAGTTCAGCACCTGGGTGTCGCCGCGCTGGAACAGTCCGGAGCCGTGGGCGGTGGGGATCACTCCGACCCGGCTCATCAGCGGGCGCAGCTGGTTGGTGGCCCGGCCGTCGATGCGGACGCCCTCGGTGACGATGCGCTTGCGCACCGCCTCCTTGGTTACGGAGCGCACTGCGCTCTTGACCTGCTTGGCCACCGCGGGGTCGTCGCCGAAGCGGGCCTCCATCTCGGCGGCGATCTCCGCGGCCAGCGTGGCCTCGGCCTCCTGGCGCTCGGTCTTGTCGGCGATCGTCTGCACTGCGGCGATGCGGTCGAGCGCCCCGCCGCGCACCGCGTCGAGGATCTCGTCGCTGTGGTCCACAACCAGCGGCGGCTGCATCTTGGCGACCGGGCCGACCGCGTCGATCATCTGCTGCTGGAGCTCGATCATCTCGCGGATCCAAGTCTTGGCCGCTTCCAGGCCGCCGGCGAGCACGTCCTCATCGACCTTGGGCGTACCGTTCTGATACAGCTCCCAGGTGGCGGCGGTGCCTCCGGCCTCGACCATCACCACGGCCACGTCGTCGTCGGCGAGCCGTCCGGCCACCACCATCTCGAAGGCCGAGCCGGCGCCCTCCTCGTAGGTGGGGAACGGGATCCACTCGCCCTGCGGCGACCAGGCCACTCGCACCGCACCAATGGGCCCGTCGAAGGGGACCGGCGAGATGCTCAGCGCCAGCGAGGCCCCATTGAGCGCGGCGACGTCGTAGGGGTTGGACTGGTCGGCGCCGAGGATGGTGGCCACGACGTGAATCTCGTTGCGGTACCCGGCGGGGAAGTTGGGACGCAGCGGGCGGTCGATCAGCCGGCAGGTCAAGGTGGCCTGCTCGCCGGCGCGGGCCTCGCGCCGGAAGAACGAGCCGGGGATGCGCCCGGCCGCATACATGCGCTCCTCCACGTCGACGGTGAGCGGGAGGAAGTTGGCGCCCTCGCGGGGCGCCTTGGCGCCCGTGGCGGTCACGAGCACGACGGTGTCGCCCATTTGGACGGTGACGGCGCCGCCCGCGAGCGGGGCCAGAAGGCCCGTCTCGAAGGTGGCGTCTTTGCCTTCGGCGCGCGTGAACGCGCCGCTGACGGAAATGGCTTCAGCCATGGATCTACTCCTAGCGGACCCCCATCGGGGCCCGATCTGGGCACGACCCCGCCAGTTCCCAGTCGTATCGGTCCCGCCCGGCGATCCGGGGGCGAGGCCGATGCGACTGGCACCGGAGCGGTCGCACCGCTTGTTGGTTGTCACTGGGTTCGTCGCCGGCTAATCGGCGCCGCGATGGGCGCAATCAGCCGGAGGGGCGACGCGCGGGCCGCCCCGTCGTGCTCAGCGTCGCAGACCGAGATGGGCGATGATCGCCCGGTAGCGCTCGACGTCGTTCTTCTTCACGTAGTCGAGCAGCCTCCTGCGCCGGCCCACCAGCATCAGCAGGCCCCTCCGGCTGTGGTGGTCCTTCTTGTGGACCCTCAGATGCTCGGTGAGGTGGTTGATGCGGGCGGACAGCAATGCGATCTGGATTTCGGGAGAACCGGTGTCATTGCCGGCTAGCCCGAAAGCCTGACCCATCAAGGCGATGGTCTCGGTCTTGGGGGGAAGGCTGGTTTGCATGTCTTCTCCGGTTGGGTATCGGACCCTGCTGCCTGGCCCGCTGTGCGAGACCGGCAGCCTGCGTGCTGCGCACGACCGTCCCGCCGTCGGCGGAACCGGGTCAGGCTACCCGCGGTCGAGGGTTTTCAGAACTCAGCGGCGAGAGCCATGTCGAAGCTGGCGCCCTGCTCGATCAGGGCCCGGTAGCGCATCACATGGCGGGGACGGTTGAAGCCGAGCACGCCCACGATGCGTCCGGCCCGGCCGTAAATCGCCGCGAAACGCCGCTCCTCGACCGAGCCGTTCACCACCCGGACCTCGTCGTCGGGCCGAACCCGGCCGGCCAGCTGGATCTTGCGATCGTACTGGTCGCTCCAGAACCACGGCACCGGCGTGAACGGCCCCGTCTCGGGGTTGAGCAGGCGCCGGGCCGCGTGGGCGCCCTGGGCGGCGGCGTTGTCCCAGTGCTCCACCCGCATCGTCTCGCCGAAGAGCTGGTTGGGCCAGCGGGCCACGTCGCCGGCGGCGGTCACCCGCTCGGCGGCCAGGCACGAGGCGTCGCAGAGCACGCCGTCGCCCACTTGCAGTCCGGAGCCGTCCAGCCATTCGGTGTTGGGGACCACGCCGATGCCTACGACCACCACGTCGGCGTCGATGATCGAACCGTCCGTCAGGGCCACCCGCTCCACGCGGCGGTCGCCCTCGATGCGGGCCACGCCGACCCCGGTGCGCAGGTCGACGCCGTGGTCGCGGTGGACCTCGGCGCACACCCGGCCCATCTCGTCGCCGAGCACCCGGCTCAGCGGGGTGGGCAGCGCCTCCACCACTGTGACCTCCAGGCCCCGGCCGCGGGCGGTCGCGGCCACCTCGGCCCCGATGAAGCCCGCGCCGACCACCACCACACGCTGCGGCACCGCCTCGAGGTCGCCCCGAAGGGCCAGACAGTCGTCCAGCGACCGCAGCACGTGGACGCCGCCGAGCCCCTCGGTTCCCGGCATCGTGCGGCAGCGGGCCCCGGTGGCGATGACGAGCCCGTCGAACGCGACGGTCTCGCCGGTGTGGAGGGTCAGCTCGCGAGCGTCCAGGTCGAGGGCGGTGGCCCGAAGACCCAGGCGGGCTTCGATCTCGTCGGAAGCCAATTCCTCTGAGTCGGTGAGCGCGGCCCGCTCGGGCTCCCAGTCTCCGGCCAGAACCTGCTTGGACAGCGGAGGGCGGTCATAGGGCAGGCGGCTCTCGGCGCCTATGAGGGTGACGGGCCCGTCGAAGCCGTCGCGGCGCAGGGCCTCGGCGGCGTTCAGCCCGGCCAGCGAAGCCCCGACGATGGTCACGGCGCGCAGGGCTGGAGTCATCTTCGCCTGACCGTGGGCGCCGGCTCGCCGGCCCTATGCGTCGGCTCGCCTCGGCCCGTCAGTCCTCGGCGATCGAGATGGCCTGCTTGGGGCAACGCTGCACGCACTCCTCCACCCGGGACCGATCGGCCTCGCCGGGCGTCTCGTTGAGGATGTAGAGGAAGTCGTCGTCTCGCACCTCGAAGATGTCGGGCGCGATCTGCATGCAGACGGCGTTGCTCTCGCACAGGTCGAAGTCCACGACGATGCGCATCGGCTCTCCCTTGGGGTCGCTTGACGGAGTTTCCGGCGCCCACGGTAGCGAACCGCACCGGCGCCGGGCGGGATCAGGCCAGAAACTCGGCCAGGCGGTCCTTGGCCTTCACCTCGTCGAGAGGTCGTCCGATGATGGCTCGGCCGCCCCGAACCAGCACCGGGCGCTGCATGAGCCTCGGATACTTCAGCAGCACGTCCACCACCGCTTCGGGGTTGGAGACGTAGTCGTCGGGGTCGAGTCCGAGCTTGGAGAACTGCGAGTCCTTGCGGACCAGGTTCTCAACCGGGTCCTCAAGCCGCTCGACGATCCTCTGGAGCGTGTCGCGGTCGGGGCGCTCGGACATGTAGAGCACCACGTCGCAGTCGACTCCGGCATCCGTGGCGACCGCCACGGCATTCTTAGAGGAGTTTCAATGCTTGTTATGATAGATGGTGATGTCAGCCATGGCCTTGCTCAGTCCTTTTCCTGTCTGGCTTCGTAGACCTCTCGCAGCTTGTGCTTGAGGATCTTGAGGGTGGCGTTGCGGGGCAGCGGGCCGCTGTGGATCTCAAGCTGCTCGGGCACCTTCTGGCGGGACAGGCCCGCCTCGCGGCAGGCCTCGACCATCTCCTCGAACTTCAGGTCGCCGGCTTCGGGAGCGGTCTCGACCACGGCGCAGACCCTCTCCCCGCGCTCGGGGTCGGGCAGGCCGATGACCGCGGCCGCGCTCACCTTGGGGTGGGCGTAGAGCACGTCCTCGACCTCCTTGGCGGAGATGTTCTCGCCCTTGCGGATGATGATGTCCTTCACCCGCCCGGTCAGGGTCAGGTGCCCGTCGGCGCGCAGCACTCCGAGGTCGCCGGTGCGGAAGCGGCCCCGGGCGTCGAAGGCCGCAGAGTCGGGGCGAGGATCGGTGTAGCCAGCGAACAGCATCGGCCCGCTCACCCGCACCTCGCCCTGGATGCCGGCGGGGGCGGGGGCCTCGCCCCCGTCGGCGGCCACCGCCACGATCGACACCTCGCAGCCGTGGACCGGGCGGCCGTCGGTGTGGGCGAGCTGGTCGTCGCTGTCGTGGGGCGAGCCCTGCGAGATCATCGGGCACTCGGTCATGCCGTACCCGTGGGCCACGGGCACGCCCATCTGCTCCTTCACCCTGAAATAGATCTCCGGCGGCTTGGGGGCGCCGCCGCCCGACAGCACTCGCAGGGCGGGCAGGGCAGGGCGGCCGCTGGTCTCGCGGGACTTGCGGTCCTCCTCGAGGAACATTTGGTAGAAGACCGTCGACCCGCCGGCCATGGTCACGCCGTGACGGGAATAGGCAAGCACCGCCGCAGACGGGTCGAAGCGCTCGACGAGCACCGCTCCGAACCCGGCGGCGAGCATCGTGACCATGTAGTCGGGACCGCCGATGTGGGCGTAGGGGAAGGCGATGGAGCCCACATCGTCGCCGCTCATGTCCAGGGCCCGGGCCAGCCCGATGCCGCCGGCGATGAGCGAGGCGTCCGTGTGCTTCACGCCCTTGGGGTCGGAGGTGGTCCCCGAGGTGTAGTAAAGCCACCGCACCGTGTCGGCGTCCGCATCGGAGGGGGGCGGCGGTAGGGCGGCCGGGTCGCCTTCGGGCAGGTTGTCGTAGCCGACCATCACCCGCGGCTCGTGGCCGAGCCCGGCGATGACCCCGTCGACCATGGCCCCGTAGTCGAACCCGCCCCACACTCCGGGATGCACCACCATCTCGGCTCTCGTCTGCTGGATGCAGAAGCCGACCTCGCGATGGCGGTAGATGTGGATGATGGGGTTCTGGACCGCTCCCAGCCGGCTGAGGGCGAAGCTCAACAGCACCGTCTCGATGCGGGTTGGCAGCACCCACGTCACCGGGGTGCCGGGTCCAACGCCCATGGCCTGCAAGCCGGCAGCCACTCTCTCAGCCCGGTCCTTGAACTCCGCGAAGGTCAGAGACCGGCCTGCCTCGTCGACCAGCATCATCCGGTCGCCGGTCGCGGCCGCCCTCTGCCCGAGAAGCTCCCAGAACGTTCGAACGTCGTAGATCGGGTCGCTCATGGCCGGAGCGTATAACGCGCCGGAGCCCGCCAGCCTCAGCTGGCGGGCTCCGCACGGTCCCTGGAGGGGGGATTGCGGATCCGGTTCTGGCGAATCCTGTTCTTCAGACCCGGGTCCTGACATATAGGTTACACCATCGTCACGGGTTTGTCATGTTTTTGTCACAGATTTTTTTTGGCGGCGTCAATCGGCGCCAAAAACCGGTGCCGGAGACCGTTCGGCCTCCACGGAGCGGCGGGCCAAATCGCCAGCCTCGGCCACGGTCATGGCCCTCTCCCCCACCGACATCGCCGGGCCGTGCTGCCATCCGTCGCACACGTTGAGCTGCCCGGCCGTGCACTCGAACACCCTTCCCGTGATGTCGCAATCTGCGCTTCCGAGCCACACCACTAGGGGCGAGACGTTCTCGGGCGCCTTGGCATCCCAGCTGCCGACCGGCGGGTCGGGGTAGTTGGGGATCACCGCCGTCAT
>JAKZWH010000202.1:0-2938 GCA_047515615.1 Acidimicrobiales bacterium
CAAGATGGCGTAGAAGCCGAACAACAGGAGGTGATCGTCGGAGCTCGTGTAGGTCAGCACCGGCGCCAGGAACCCGCCGACGGTGGCGAGCACGGCCAGGGCGCGGGAGTCCTGCACGACCGACAGCACCACCGCGCCCGCGGTCACCGCGATCACCGCCACCACGGCCGGCGCGGCCCCGATCACGCCGTGGACCGGGTACCCCGCGAACACGGCCACGTGCAGCAGGGCGATCCCGCCGCCCTGCAGGCTCAGCCCGAACGCGGGCCGGTTCCGGCGCTGGACCCATCCGATCACCAGCAGCACGGCCGCACCCGCGGTGACCGCGGCCAGGCGGG
Source organism: Acidimicrobiales bacterium (assembly GCA_047515615.1). GTDB lineage: Bacteria > Actinomycetota > Acidimicrobiia > Acidimicrobiales > Aldehydirespiratoraceae > Aldehydirespirator. The sequence goes on from JAKZWH010000202.1 coordinate 339, forward strand.
TCTCGATGGACGACGTCAGCAGATCGCGTCCGGCGGCCTCCGTCAACAGAGTGCCCGCACCGACCAGCGAGACCAGCACCCCGACTCTCGCCGGCCAGTTGCCGGAGGTGAGCCAGCGCATGAACCGGTCGGTCAGCCATTCGCCGTCGATCCCGGAGAACCCTGCAACCTCCGCCGCTGGCCTGTCAGGCTGCGGCCCAGGCTCGGGTCCCGCCGCGGGCGCGACGGGCGCGGGCGCCCCGGGCGCGACGGGCGCCAGGTATCCGATGACCAAGAGCAGAACGCCCATGCCGATGAACGAGACCGCCCGCCCCGGCGCGGTCAGGCTGTTGAGATCGACGGCCAACAGCTTGACGAGGACCACCGCCATCCACCGCCCGCCCCACACCCAGACGGCGCGGCGGCCCGACCGGGCGCCCGCAACCATCGCGGCCAGAGCGATCAGCGTCCACAGGATCGTCAGCGACGACTGGAATGCAGTCGAGTCGACCAGTGCTTCGGCGTCCCAGCGCACATCCCGCCAGTGGTGGACGGTGCGAGCCAACTCCATAGTCGCCAGCGCGACGCCCCCGGCCGCCACCGGCAGCGCCCACACTGGCGGGCCCTCGCCCCCGGCGGGCTTGTCCCGCCCCGAGCGTGCCGCCGCGACCCACACGGACCCGACCCACGCCAGCGCGGCGAGCAGCACGACCAGCGGGTTGAGCAGCGGCACATACGGCAGAGGCGACGGATCCCCCGTCGACACCAGGCAGGCCACACCCACCACCACCCCGACGAACAGCAGCGCGGGCCCGGCGCAGGCCGACACGTAGACGCGCCGATGCGCCAGCAGCGGCCATCGCAGCCACCGCCCGCCCAGCAGCGCCGCGGCCGCGAGCACGGTGCCCGCCGCGGCCGGCACGACGATCAGCCAGACGCCCTCGGCCGCCCTGTCGGTCTGCCAGGACACCTCCGAGACGGCCAGCAGCGCCAGCAGCCAGTAGGCCCCGCCATGAAGGATCCCGGCCAGCATCCGGAACCGGTCCTCCCCGGTCTGTAGGAACCGGTCCTCCCTGGTCCGCAGGAACCAGTAGAACACGGCGAGCGACACCGGCCAGGCCGCCCAGCCGTAGCGGTCCAGCGGATGCAGCTCTTGGCTGATCAGCGAGACCAGGGCGGCCAGCCACAGCGTCGGAGCGATGGCCACGCCAAGGGTGTGAAGGTGCGGCCATCGGAGGCGATCGGCCAACAGCGAGGCCGCGCCGAAGGACAGCACCACGAAGCACAACGACACCGAGAGCCGATGCGCCGACAGCTGGTAGCCGACCTCGGCGAGCCCGCCCGCGATCCACCAGCCCGCCCCCCACACCAGCGCGAGCCAGGGAACGGACGGTTCCACGTTGATCCGGCCGCGCAGACCGTGAACCATGCGGCCCGTCATCAGGCCGGTTCCGGCCAGAACCGCCGCGCCGAGGAAGAACTCGTTGGCGACCGGCAGCGTGTCCTGTGGGTAGGGGAGGGACTGCTGCAGGTGCCCGAGGAAGGCGATGCCGGCCATCACCTGGAGGACGCCGCCCACGGCCAACGCCAGCACTCGGGTGCGCCGGCAGCCGATCCACACCAGCAGGCCACCCTGGGCCGCCCACACGACGGCGGTCAGGTGGGCGTCGAATACCAGAGGGACCGCGATCACCGCGAACGCGACCCCGAGGCCGATGTAGGACTCCGCCAGCGGGCGGCACTCGCGCCCGAGCCTGTAGGCGACGACCGCCAGCGCGCCGTGCACCAGCGCCAGCACGGCCGCGCTCACAGCCATGCCGTGGTCGGTGTGGCCCACGGCCAGGTACTGGAGGCCGAGTCCCAGGAAGGGGGTCCCGAACACCAGCGGCACCGTCGACGGCCGTCTCAGGTCGGGCGCCTCCCGGATGGCGAACAACACCGGTATGGCCAGGTACAGCAGGATCAGCACCGCGATGAGCGGCTGCACGTCGGCCCACTTGTCCGCGTCAAAGCGCCGCCACAGCCAGAAGGCCGCGATCCCGAATGTGAAGCCGAGGCCCAGCAGGTTGAGATGGGGCCAAGTCTTGTACCAGGCGACTGCGACGATGGCCGCGCTCAGCACCGCATAGAAGCCGAACACCGAGACGTGATCTTCGGGGCTCGTGTAGGTCAGCACCGGGGCCAAGAAACCGCCGATGATGCCGAGCACGGCGAGGGGAGGGCTGTCCTGGGCGATGGACAGGAACCCGGCGCCGACCGTCACTGCGAGCACCGCCACCGCCGCGGGAGCGGCCGGGAGCACGTCGAAGACCCCGAAGGAGGTGTAGGTCGTGAGATACAGCACGGCCACACCGCCGCCTTGGAGGCTGAGCCCGTAGAGCGGGTTCTTGCGCCGCAGCCGCCAGCCGAGGGTCAACAGCGCCAGCCCGAACAGCGTCACCGCTATGAGGCGCATCTCGATGGTGAACGTGATGATGCCTCGCCGGCTGGCCTCTCGCAGCAGCAGCCCCACCCCGATCAGCGACACCAGCACACCCACCTTGACGGGAGCGTTGCCGGTGGTGATCCACTTCGTGACCGCGCTGACGAGCCGGGTGATCGGATCGAGGGGCTGCCGCGGG
>JAKZWH010000203.1:0-5763 GCA_047515615.1 Acidimicrobiales bacterium
CCACAACCCGCACCGGCAGCGACAGGTCCTGCGCCATTTGCCTCACGATCGTGAGCTGCTGGAAGTCCTTCTCCCCGAAGTAGGCCGAGCACTCCCCCACGATGGCGAAGAGCTTGGCCACCACGGTGGCCACCCCGTCGAAGTGACCGGGCCGGGAGGCGCCGCACAGAACGTCGGCGAGGGTCCCGGCGTGAACGGTGGTGACCACCGGCTCGGGGTACATCTCCTGTTGCACGGGCACGAAGACGACGTCGGCACCGGCCTCCGCGCACACCCCGAGATCGCGGTCGAGGTCGCGGGGGTAGTCGCCGAAGTCCTCCCCGGGGTTGAACTGCAGAGGGTTGACGAAGATCGACACCACCACCAGGTCGTTCTCCGATCGGGCCCGCTCGACCAGCGAGCGGTGGCCGGCGTGGAGGAACCCCATGGTGGGCACGAATCCCACCCGGTGCCCGCCGGCGCGAGCCTCGTCCAGGCGGACGCGCAGGCCGCGGATCGTGTCCTCGGTGACAGGGCGGCTCGCAGGCTCCGTCATGTCGGCGCGGAGCGGCCGGCGAGGCGGCGGGCCTCGTCGGCCAGGGCCCTGTAGGCGGAGTGCTCGGCGGGGGCGATCGCATCGAGATGGCGCTGGATGGTGGCCTCGTCCCCTCGGGCCGCGGGACCGGTGAGCGCCGCGGCCGGACCCATCTCGTCGACGTTGTCGACGGTGGCCCGGACGAGGTCGAGGAAGGCGGCGAAAGGCAACCCGGCCTGGGCGGCGATCCGCTCGGCCTGGCCGAGCAGGGCCACGAGATGGTTGGAGGCGACCACCGCCGCGGCGTGGTAGGCGGCCCGGTCGCCGTCGGCCACCTCGAAGGCCCTCCCGCCGAGGTCGGCCACCACCTGGCGCACGAGAGGGTCGCCCGCCACCGCGAACCAGCAGCCCGCGAGCAGCCGCCGCGCCCCGAGGTCGGCGTCCGGGAGCGCCACCAGAGGGTGCAGAGCCGCGGGCCGCGGGTGAGCGGCGACCGCGTCGAGGCCCAGCGACCCGGCCAGGTGGGCCACCGCCGCGGTGTCCGCGGGCTCTACTGCGGCCGCCACCTCGGCCACCGCGGCATCGGGTGTGGCGATCAGCACCAGGTCGACATCGGCAGCCGCCGCGGCCACGTCGGCCGGCGCCGCGGCCCGGCCGAGCACGGGCCTAACCTTCCAGCCCACCTCGGCCAGCGCGGCGGCCATGGCTCCGCCGGCCCGACCGGAGCCGATGACGCGGACCGACCGCACCAATGGATCCCGCTCTTGTTCGCTACGCTCACGGGCCGCTTGGGCCACGGGTGGATCCCGCTCTCGTTCTCTACGCTCACGGGCCGCTCGGGCCACGGGTGGATCCCGCTCTCGTTCGCTACGCTCACGGGCCGCTTGGGCATGCTTCCCGCTCTTGCTCGCTTCGCTCACGGACCGCTGGGGCCCGGGGGCCTCGCTCCGCTCCTCGCGAAGTCCTTGGGGACTAGGGCCCATCCGCTCGGCCTCTGGCTAGGGATACAGCGGCCCGAGCCTGACGATGCCGTCGCAGGACTCGGGGTCGTAGCCGTCGGGGAGCAGGTCGGCGCCCACGTCGGACAGGGGCACGAGCACGAAGTCCCGCTCGTACATGCGGGGATGCGGGACCACGAGGTCGGGGGCGTCCACCCGCTCGCCGTCGATCCACAGCACATCCGCGTCGAGGGTTCGGGGCCCCCAGCGCACCACTCGCACCCGTCCCGCCCCCAGCTCTGAGGCCCGGCACTGCCGGAGCAGCTCCCGGGGGGTCGCCGACGTCTGGAGCCGCACCACCATGTTGAGGTAAGGGCCCTGCTCGGGGCCGCCCACCGGCTTGGTCTCGTATACGTTGGAGACCGCGTCCACGCCGTCGAAGCCGCCGACCGCGCTCCGCAGGTGGGCCATCCTGTCGCCCAGGTTGGATCCCAACGCCACGAAGGCCCGCCGGGCGGTGCGGGGCGCGTCCGCGGCCGTCACGGCGCAGACCTGAGCTTCTGGGCCATGGCGACAATCTCGCGCGCCACCCGCCCCAGCTCGCGCTCGAGGAGATGCTCGGCGATAGTGATGGCCTCATGTCCCTTCGCGACCAGGCCCGACCACAGGAGGTAGCCCGCCACCACGCCCGAAACCCGGTCCCCGATCGAGTCGTGGTGGAGCACCACCCGCTTGCGGGCGGCGTGATCATGGATGGTTTGCAGGATTTCCTCGAGGCGCTCGGGGCCGCGGGGATCCGAGAAGGGTAGATGCACGTAGGCCAGCCCGTGCTCGTCGTAGTCGCGCAGGTTGTAGGGGATCGAGGTGAGGCTGACGATCAGGTCGATCTCGTTGCGGCGCAGCCAGATGATCTCCTCGAGGCGGCGCACCCGGCGGTGGCCGGCGCCGTAGCCGCCAGGCCGCTCGCACACGCCGAAACGGTCGGTGATGATCCAGCGGAAGCCCCGGGGCTCGATTCCCTCCGACCACTTGTTGCTCATGCGGGGTCCAGATCGAAGAGGTGGACCGACGGCAGCTCGCGGTAGCGCTCGGACACGTCCAGCCCGTACCCCACCAGCCAGTCGGCCGGGACCGAGAACCCGACGTAGCGGATGCCTTCGGAGCGGGCGTCCTCGCGCACCAGCAGGGCGCAGATCTCGAAGCTGGTCGGCCCGCGGGCCTGCAGCAGCTCCGCCAGATAGTCGGTGGTGAGACCGGAGTCGACTATGTCCTCCACCAGCACCACGTGGCGGCCGCGCACGTCGGTCTCGAGGTCCTTGATGATGCGGACCACACCGCTGGACTCGGTGCTGTAGCCGTACGACGACACCGCCATGAAGTCGAAGTCCACGGGCAGGTCAATGGACCGGGCCAGGTCGCTCATGAACACGAAGGCGCCCTTGAGCACCCCGACCAGCAGCGGCGGCCGGCCCCGGTAGTCGGCGGTGATCTCCGCGCCGATCTCGGTGACGCGGGCCCGCAGCTGCTCGGTGGTGATGATGGCGCGCCCGACCGACCCCGGAGGCAGCGGCAATTGAGCCGCGGGGAGGTCCGGCGGCAAGCTCACCCTGGCACGATACCGGGCCCTGACGGGGCCTCTGCCGCCCTCCCGGCCTCGCTTTCAGCCGGGTCGCGGCCGGGGAGGCGAAATTGACGCAGTTGTCCTCAATATGTGCGGACAACTACGTCAAGAACGATCGAGGGGCGGCTCGCGGGGCTCGATGCGGAGACGGCCGGCGCGACGGGCCACCCGATGACCGCCGGTGATCTCCGTGGCGACGACGCGGCCCCCCGCGACATCCAGCACACGGTCGATCGAGGCGGCCGAGGGAGCCGAGCCGACAGTGTCTGAGATCCACCTTCTCAGAGCCTCGGTCGCCACCGCCCGGGGGGCTTCGGCGAGATCGGTGACGCTGGCGGGGTCCAGCTCCGCGGCGAGCTCCGTGATCACCTCCAACGCCTGGGAGGCCAGGTCGGCGTGCCGGTTGAGCAACGGCACAGGATCTCGGCCCAGCGCTCGGGCCAGCGCCGGAATCACCTCGTTGCGTATGGCCACTCGGGCGAAGGACGGATCGTCGTTCATGGGATCGCGAACCGTCGGCAGCTCGAGCTGTTCGCATACTGCGCATGTCTCGTAACGGCGCAGCCCGAGGAGCGGGCGGCCGACACCTGCATGGGGGGCGGCCGCGCCGGCGAGACCGGCGCCCCGGCCGATGTTGAACAGGACGGTCTCGGCTCGGTCGTCGGTAGTGTGGCCGACCAGCACATCAGCCGGCAGCGCCCCGTAGCGGGCGGCTCGGGCCCGGGCCTCAAGGTTGGGTCCGGGCTCCACCCGAACCCGGCGCAGCTCGAAGCCGGCGCCGAAGCGGGCCGCGATGGCTCGGGCCGCCTCCGCGTCGGCGCCCGCTGAGGGGCGCAGGCCGTGGTCGACGTGCCAGGCGGTGACTTTGAGCCCGGCTGCGGTGGCCAGCGCGACCAGCGCTGAGGAGTCCGGCCCGCCCGACAAGCCGCAGGCCACAGCCGTTCCGGGAACGGGGAAGGTGCAGCGGACCAGCAGGGCGTCTATGTCGAGAGCAGACTCGCGGCCGCGGCCTGACTGGCTGATGCTGCCAGTGCCTTCGACCGTGCCGGTCACGCCGCGTGCCGCCGCTTCAGGCCGCGGCCTCCGCCGCGCCCATGCGGGCGACCCAGTCGCGAGGGCTGCGGATCTCGGCGATGCCGGGGATGTTCTCGGGACCCTCCCACACCCGCTCGAGCAGGGCCGGGCCGCCGGCCTCCTCCACTGCCTCGATGAAGCGCTCGCCCTCGGCGTACTGCTTGATCTTGGCGTCGAGGCCGATCAGGCGCTGGAAGATCTTGGCGAAGCCGCGCACCGACTGGCGCCGATTGCGCATGACCCGCCCGAAGCGGGGCGCGGAGGGGACCAGACCCTCGCCGGCGCGGTCCATGATCACGTCCCCGTGGCCCTCCAGCAGACTCATCAGCCCGGCCAGCTTCTCCAGCGTCTCGATCTGGGCCTCCGAGGCGAGCAGGGTCATCACGCCGCCCGCGGCCAACGGATCCTCTCCCCTCCGACGGGCCTCCACCACCCGGCGCACGGCCGCCGCGACCCGCTTCGGGTCGGGCTCCACCGAGTCGAGCACCGACTCGACGAGGCCGATGAAATGCGGCCGCATCCAGTCCACGCCGGTGAACTGGGCCCGATGGGTCACCTCGTGGATCGCCAGCCAGAGCCGGAACTGGCCCGCATCGAAGGCATAGCGGTTCTCCAGCGCAACGACGTTGGGCGCCACGTAGTAGACGATGTCCTGGTCCTCGGGCTTCTCGTCCTCGATGACGAGCAGGTCGTACTGGCCCAGCACCCGGGTGGACATCCAGCCCAGCATGAAGCCGAGCTCGGCGCCGGCCACCCGGCGGGTGACGGGGGCCAGCACCCCGTCCGAGCCCGAGCCGAGCTTGGCGGTGAGGGGCCGCAGCAGCCGCTGGAACGAGGCCAGGTTGGCGTCTATCCAGCCGACGCGGTCGGTGACCCTTCCCCGAGCCGGGCCCGACTTCGACCGCAGACCCGTGAACTCAGCCACCAACTCCTCGGCCCGCTCGGTGCACTCGGCGAAGTCCTCGGCCAGGCCGTCGCGCCAGCGGGCCGCGGTGTAGGGCTCGCGCTTGGCGGTTCGCACCGCCACCCGGCGGGCCACAGTCCAGTCGATGGGGTCTACATCGTCGTCGGATTCGTCAGGTCCGTCGAACTCGTCAGGTCCGGCGAACTCGTCAGATCCGTCGAGGTTCGTGAACTCGACAGATTCGGTGGAGTCTCCGGCGGCGCGATCGCCGGGATCCTCGGAGGGGGCGCCCATGCGGCGGGGCTCAGTCCCTCGGGTATCGCTTGTAGGTGACCTTCTGGAGATAACCGGCAATCGTCGCCAAGATCGAGACGATGCCGGCCACGGCGAGCGGGACGGCGATCCAGAAGTGCCAAACGACAGCGATGGTCACGGATCCGTCCGTCTCGCAAATCCAGCGGTGGTCACGGATCCGTCCGTCTCGCAAATCCAGCGGTGGTCACGGATCCGCCCGTCTCGCAAATCCGGCGATGGTCACGGATCCGCCCGGCTCGCAAATCCAGCGATGGTCATGGGCCCGCAGTGTAGATGGCTTGCAGGACGCGCCCTCGCAGCGATTCCGGGACGGTCTCCCCGCAGCAGCGGGCCACCACCAGCCGGACCTGGGACTCGAAGCGGAACACGTCGGTGCAGGAGGGGCAGTCCTCTAGGT